>NZ_KE992946.1:19406-74714 GCF_000466485.1 [Clostridium] symbiosum ATCC 14940
CTCATTCGGGCCAAATCTCCCACAAAGTGTGACGTACAGCTGGCAGAAAGCAATTTTCAAACACGCTCTAAAACAGGACAACAATACTTCTGTAGAAAAGATAAGGTTTTTTGCATCTAATGTTTATGATACAATTAGCAGGGACAAGATATGAGGATAGTTACAGACCGAAACGGTATTATCAGGAGGCATATTTTTATGATGAAATTTATTAAAGCTGCATAGCACGGGCTTATGCAGTAAATGAAAATGAATTGTGTAGCCTTTGCTATATCCGGACAGAAAAATAGTTTGGAGGCGGCGATGCGCTATCAGAAAGCAAATGAGATCTTGCCGAAAGAGCTGGTGGAATTAATTCAGTCTTATATGGACGGAGGATACGTTTATATCCCCAGAAAAGAGGAAAACAGGAAAAGCTGGGGTGAGACTTCCAGTGCCAGAAAAGAAATTCAGGCAAGAAACAGAGAGATATATAAGAAATACCGGCAGGGAATGAAGGTACAGGAGCTGGCGGAACAGTTTTGTCTGTCGGAGAAGAGTATCCAGCGAATTGTGCTTCAGGAAAAAAAGCTGGCACAGAGGAATAAGAATTTAAGCATACATCAGAGTAATGAGAGCGGTGCATCGGATTAACGGATGCACCGTTTTTAGATCTCACAGGGAAATCACAGCCGCAGGACGGTTCCTTCGGCGTATTGTCATTTCTGGCGTGAGAAGGAGGTATAGTTCCGGCGCCTGCTGTGTTAAGGTTGTCATCGGAGGAACTTAGAAATGACACGAAAACACAGAATAAAGTGGCTTGTGGTGCCAAAGGAGCTTCCGGCAGTCCTGAGAAGATGTCCGAAGTGCGGTAAAAAAACGGAATATGAAAACAGCGGAAAATTCCGTGTAAACGCCAACGGGAGCCTGCTGGATATATGGCTGATATACCGCTGCGAAAGCTGTGAGACTTCCTGGAACATGGCCGTCTATGAGCGGATTGCGGCAAAGGACCTGGACAGCGGGGAATATATGGGATTTCTGAGCAATGATGCGGCGCTGGCGGCCAGATATGGCAGCAGCCGTGAAGTATTTGCAGCAAACAGGGCGGAGCAGGTGTTGCATGCGGGGGAATACACGGTCCGGGAAACTAAGCTTTCGGAGGTATGTCTCACACAGGAATGGGATGAGACGGAGATTTCTCTGGAGGGAGCCATAAAAATAAGGGTTGATGCATTATTTGCAAGGCAATGGGGAATTTCCAGAAGCAGGGTCAAAGAACTGTGCATCCGGGGACTGCTCCGGGACGGGAACGGGATGGTGGATCCGGGGATGCGGGTGAGGGATGGGCAGTTGTTTTACTCGAGAAATGAATGACACAGGCCCGGGATTGACCGGTTTAACAGGAAGGCAGTCTGTATCTGCGCCGATTTGTTTATAGGGCTGTCGGCTCTTGTTTTTAGTGCATATGTGGTTTTTCGTCACAGGCATTGCGGTTATTCTGATTACAATCGCTGCATTACTGGCAAACAGAAGTGCCGGCGACGGAGTAAATCCTGACTGAAAATGGAGGTGCGGCATAACCGGCTTAAACCGGTCCTGCCGCACCTCCGATGCGTTTAAAATCAAATCCGACTACTGTTTCTTATATCCGCATTTTGGGCAGATACCGTTTTCATTTAATGCGATGCCGCACAACGGGCACCGGTCGATCCGGTTCTTTGTCTGGAACTCTTCCGAAGCTTTATTAACACCGCTTGAAAAGGTGATTTTTGCAATGTTAAGCTTGTCCTTCAGCAGATCATATACGATCTTGATCATGCCCTCAACGGTCATCGTCTCTTTTGTGACAACCAGCCGGCATTCCGGATAAGCAGTTGCAAGGTCAGTGTGAAAAGCCGGGCCCTTCATCTGATTGTGCGGTGCGCCGTCTTTAATGCCCTGTTCCTCATAAACCTTGAGGATTGCAGGCAGCAGCGGATCGTCCTCTCTCAGAATCAGAGCATGGTCAAAGTTCTTTAAAACGTCCCAGGCTGTTTTCTGGATTTCGTTACAGGGGAAAACCATATTAACGCCGGGTTCTACAGAATCTTCTACTTCAATAGTAAGAATTCCTGTGTGTCCGTGTAAATACTGTGCTTCTCCTTTGAATCCAAAGAATCTGTGTGCGTATTGAAGGTCTAACGTGGTAATACTTCTCATAGTTTGTTCTCCTTTTCTTATTGTAGTGTTTGCGGGGTAACAGTTCAGCCGTGATGTATTCCGCGAGGTGTTTTCGCTGTTTTTTGCGAAAATCCCGAGTTGTGCGGCGCGAAACGGCGTTTTTTGCCGTTTCTGTGCATTATTTATTACGGTTTAGCCGAAGGCTGAACTGTAACTTTGCAGGGTTTCTATACTCCTATATGTATTGACAATGTAATTGTTCCGATATACGGCCATTGTTTTATAGGTATTATTTATTACAGTCCGGGCAGATGCCCTTAAAAATGATATCGTGGCTTGTAAACTCAAACCCATGGGTATTTTTAATGGTTTTCTCCAGATCCTTCATATAGTCCATGTCAACATCAAAGACCTGTCCGCATTTTGTGCATACTACGTGATAATGGTCGGTGCACAGGAAGTCATAGCGGTCGGCCCCTCCTGGGATTTCCCTTTTGCGTATCTCACCCAGTTCAGACAATCGCTGCAGATTACGGTACACCGTCCCTCTGCCGATGGTAGGGTGATCTTTGGCAATGGCATTATAAATCTCATCTGCGCTTGCATGCTTCCTCATCTTCTTAACTGTTTCTGAAACTAAAGCGTATTGAATTGTTTGACGTTTTACCATGATTAAAGTCCTTGCTATTAATATTTTGTTCTTAATGAGATTATATCCCAATAAAAATAAAATGTCAATAGAAAAATGAGAAAAAATTCCAGAGTGCGATCCTCCGGTTACTGTTCACACGGTTGCGTTACGCGAAGCGTGTTATTGTTCGCAGCACGCCGCTTTTTGGCGGGGTGTGAACAGTAACATCCTCCGCGGAGGGGTTTTTATTTAACAGGAGAACTCTCCTGTTAAATAAAAATAGAGCAGACCATATTTCACGGTCTGCTCAGGCCGGCATCAGCCGGGGGTTCCATATTTTTGGCGCCACCAGATATAAGACATAAGACATGGGACAAATGCGCTTGCTAGCAGCATTGCCACAATGACATAGCCGCTCCATCTGTCAGTTATGGACCAGCCCAAAATCACTGCGGCAGCTCCTGCGGCAAACATGGTTTTGCCTGCGAAACGGTGGGTTCTCAGCCAGATTTCTTCATCGGACAGTGTCCAGGGCGTCTTGATTCCCAGGTAAAAATTACTCTTGATTTTCGGCATGATATTGCCTATAAACATAAACAGGACTCCGATGGCCAGCGTAACAATTTTCCCAACAGAGATATGGCCGGGGAAGAAAGATTCACTCAGCGTAATTCCCAGCATAATGAGCAGGAAAACCTGTAAGAAAACACAAAAGGTGTCATAGTAGGCATTGAATTTCACATAATTTCTTCTGCGCGGATCAATTTGCGGCAGATAATCAAACAGGAATGCCATGAGAGGCAGCAGTCCGCAGCACAGCCAGATTCTGCTTTTCGGGCTGTAGGTGACGGTACCGTTAAAGCCCCAGTTCGTGGGAATCTGTTCAGGCAGCCGCGAATACACGGCGGCAGTTATAAGGATGCCGATGGCTGCCAGGGTGTAATTTAAAATTCTCAGTTTCTTACTTTTCATCGGATGTCTCCCCTTTCAATGTTAAAATCCAGTTCATAATATCATCCATAACGGTCGTGTTGAGAGAATAGTAGATATATTTCCCATTTTTTTCGTCGTCAATCAGGCCGGCGGATTTCAGGATAGACAGATGGTGGGAAATGGTTGCCCCCGTCATCTTGAAATGCTCTACAATGTCACCGGCAGCCATCGGGCCGTCCTTCAGCAGGTTGAGAATTTCCCTCCTGGTAGGATCGGATAGCGCTTTAAAGGTATCTCCGAAAGCCATGGCAGCCTCCCTTCTGTTTTGTGGTAATTCGGTTCACTGTATCAAAACATTTAGACGTTTAGAAAATTATCTAAATGTATTGTTCCTAAAGAATATCACAAGATATTGTCATTGTCAACATAACAGCTCAAATTAGTATTACCTGTATATTCCAACTGTGAAACTGACCGGTCGGCTTTCAAATATACGCAGAGAGTGTTCTTAAAAATAAAAAAGGATAAAATAAGTCAACAAAATTGATTAAAATCGTACCTTGTGGGGCGGAGAAAAGTATGTTACCATTTACAAAGAAAGTTAAAACTGAATAGAATAAAGCGAAGAAGAGGAAGAGTAATTGTTCTTACGGAAAATACAGAGAGCTGCCGGATGGTGCGAGGCAGCCGGGAAAGTGCAGTGAACTGGCCTCAGAGCGGCCGGCTGAAGGTCTTTTAAAGATTGGGTAGGTACGGACGGAGCTCCCGCCGTAAAAAGGGGAATGGCATGACAGTGCCGGTAAGTGCATGGCGTATCCGCCGTGAAATAGAGTGGTACCGCGTAAATGATTACATTGCGTCTCTATAAAAATGTCTCAGACAGGCATTTTTATGGAGATTTTTTTATTTAACAGGAACGTCCTCCTGTTAAATAAAAACCGCTCCGAGGAGAATCCCGCGGGCGGGATTTCATTAACAAAACAGGGAGGAACCGAAAATGAATGCAGAAGTAAAATATGGAAAATCTTATTTTATGCCTCCGGTCGTGACCTACGACTGGGTGACGAAGGATTATATTGATAAAGCGCCGATCTGGTGCAGCGTGGATTTGCGCGACGGAAACCAGGCCCTCGTGGAACCGATGGGACTGAGTGAGAAGCTGGAATATTTCAAGATGCTGATAGAGATCGGGTTTAAAGAAATCGAAGTGGGATTTCCGGCTGCCTCCGATACGGAATACCAGTTTATCAGGGCGCTTATTGAACGGAACATGATTCCGGACGACGTAACGATTCAGGTGCTGACCCAGGCGAGGGAGCATATCATTAAGAAAACGTTCGAGGCGGTAAAAGGGGCGCCGCATGCCATCGTCCATCTCTACAATTCCACTTCCGTTGCACAGCGGGAGCAGGTATTTAAGAAGGATAAGGAAGAGGTCAAGAAAATTGCGGTTGACGGCGCCGTGCTGTTAAAGAGCCTTGCCGATGAGACAGAGGGGAATTTTACATTTGAATACAGCCCGGAAAGCTTTCCGGGAACAGAGGTTGACTATGCGGTAGAGGTGTGCAATGCCGTGCTTGATATCTGGAAACCGTCACCTGACCGAAAGGTGATTATCAACATACCGACCACGGTCCAGATTGCAATGCCTCATGTATTCGCCACTCAAATTGAGTACATTCACAAGAACCTGAAATACAGGGACAGCGTGCTTATCAGCGTTCATCCCCACAATGACAGAGGATGCGGAATCAGTGATGCCGAGATGGGCGTGCTGGCCGGAGCCGACCGGGTGGAGGGCACGCTCTTTGGAAACGGAGAGAGAACCGGTAATGTGGATCTGGTCACAGTTGCAATGAATATGTTCTGTCATGGTGTGGAACCGGGACTTGATTTCAGCCGCATATCCAAAATAAGAGAGACATATGAGATTCTCACAGGCATGAAGGTACATGAGAGAACTCCTTATGCGGGTGATTTGGTATTTACCGCCTTTTCCGGCTCCCATCAGGATGCTATTTCCAAAGGCATGGCCTGGAGGGAGGAAGGTAAGAGCGGGGAACGGTGGGATGTTCCCTATCTGCCCATCGATCCGGCGGACGTGGGCCGTGAGTATGAGTCGGATGTAATCCGTATCAACAGCCAGTCCGGAAAGGGCGGCGTTGCCTTTATACTGAAACAGAATTTCGGAATCGATGTGCCGGATAAGATGAGAGAAGAAGTGGGTTATCTGGTGAAAGGCGTCTCCGACAGGAAACATCAGGAACTGGCCCCGGGAGAGATTTACCAGATTTTCGAGGATCACTATGTCTGCCCGCGCAGCGTATTTCATATTGCGGACTACAGCTTTAAACAGGCGGAGGACGGTATTGCGGCCCAGGTAACAATAGAACAGAATAAGGAAAGACGCGTAATTGAGACGACAGGCAACGGACGCCTCGATGCGGTCAGCAATGCAATCAAGCTTTACTTTGGCATCACCTATGAGCTGAATGTCTACGAAGAACATGCGGTGTCAAGAGGGTCTTCCTCAAAGGCGGCCGCCTATGTCGGCATCATGAACCAGGGCAATATGTTCTGGGGCGTTGGAATCGACGAAGATATCATGGCGAGCTCCATTGAAGCACTGGTATCGGCAGCCAACAAACTGGCGGCCAGCCAGAATGTGAAGGAGGGCAGGGAAGAGAGAATTGTCGATATCATGAAATATGTGCAGAACCACTATTATGATGTGACGCTGGAGGATTTGGCCGAGAGCTTCAACCTGTCTAAACCTTATCTTTCCAGATATATCAGGCAGAAATCAGGTATGACTTTCCAGGAGGCGGTCAAGAAAGCCAGGCTTAAACGGGCCAGGAAGATGCTCAAGGAATCAAACCAGACAGTGGAGTCCATTGCGGAAACAGTTGGATATGAGACGGTGGAGCATTTTAACAGGCTGTTTAAAAAGACGTATAACATGACACCGGGGCAGTACCGGTCGCAGAACAGATAGAAAAACAGAGAGAAATTTTCCGGGTTATGAAGCGCATGGTTACTGTTCGCGGAGCCGCGCTTTTCAGCAGGGCCGTGAATAGTAACAGCGCATGAATGCCGGGAAACAGTAAAAAGGGCCTCCCATGATTAAATTCAAAAATCATGGGAGGCCCTTTTTACTGGAGGCAGTAGCGGAAGCTATTGTATAGTGTGCAAAAAGAACTTATAATGAATTTATATAGGACAGGCGGATATATAACAGTTCAGACAACGTGAACTGCTGCGCGGATTGATAATATAACGAAGGGAGGTAACTGTATGGCAGTTGCGGGAGCTTTTATCGTTCCACATCCACCCCTGATTTTACCTGAAATAGGAAGAGGGGAAGAACGGAAAATCCAGAAGACAATTGATTCCTATCGGGAAATTGCAAAAGAGGCGGCTTTGATGGAGCCGGAAACAGTGATAATACTTTCACCGCATTCCGTTATGTACCAGGATTATTTTCATATTTCTCCGGGAACGCGGGCGAAGGGGGATTTCGGACTTTACGGATATCCTGAGCTTCAGATAGGCGGAGTTTATGACACGGAGTTTGTCTCCGAGCTGTGCGGTCTTGCGGAGGATTGGGGAATTGCGGCGGGAACAGAAGGCGGGAGAGGGCGTGAGCTTGATCATGCCACGATGATACCTCTTTATTTTCTGAGAAGAGAGCTTGCAGATTTTAAACTGGTGCGGATTGGACTCTCCGGACAGTCCTTTAATGAGCATTTCAGGCTTGGACAGTGTATCGCTGAGGCGGCGGACAGGCTTGATCGCAGAATCGCAGTTATCGCCAGTGGTGATCTTTCCCATTGCCTGATGGACAGCGGACCCTACGAGTACACGAAGGAAGGGCCGGAATACGATAAAAGGGTGACGGAAGTGATGGCCGGAGGCAATCTTCAAAAGCTGATCGGGTTTTCGGAAGAATTTTGCAAAAATGCGGGTGAGTGCGGGCACCGGGCTTTCTGTATTATGGCGGGGTGCCTGGATGGAAAGGTACTGCGTTCCCGTCTGCTGTCCTATGAGGGACCATTTGGAGTCGGATACGCGGTGGCTTCTTTCCGGGATGCCTATGTGGCTCTGGCCAGGGAGTCCCTGGCATATTACCTGGATACGGGAAGGGAGATGCCTGTCCCGGAGCATCTGCCGGACGTGATGATAAACAGACAGGCCGGGGTTTTTGTGTCTTTGAAGAAGGACGGGGAGCTGAGAGGCTGCATCGGAACCATACAGGGAACCTGTAAGAATATAGCCGGTGAAATTATACGCAATGCAGTCAGTTCTGGGATATACGATCCCAGATTTCCGCAGGTGGAAAAAGGAGAACTGGGGCAGATTATCTGTACGGTTGATGTTCTGGGAGAACCGGAAACGGTTCATTCGGACGAGGAATTGGATGTGAAAAAATACGGGGTCATCGTCAGCCATGGACGTCGCAGAGGCCTGCTGCTGCCGAACCTTGAGGGAATTGACACGGTGGAACAGCAAATATCCATCGCGCTCCGAAAGGCAGGTATTGACGAGGATGAAGCGTATGAGACGGAACGTTTTGAGGTGGTGAGACATTATTGAAAACTGTTTGCAGGGTATGTGCGGGCCGGTGTGCACTGGAAGAGGGGCAGACCGGATTTTGTAAAGTAAGAGTTAACAGGGACGGAATAATTACCAGTAACGCCTACGGAAAAGTGACTTCACTTGCTCTTGATCCGATTGAAAAGAAACCGCTTAATTACTTCTATCCCGGCAGCCGTATTTTATCGGTTGGGAGCTATGGATGTAATTTTGCCTGCCCTTTCTGCCAGAATCATGAAATTTCCATGGCAGGCGAACGAGAAATTATTGACGGGCTGCTTCCGATATACCATCTCAGTCCGGGGGAGGCGGTGAAAATGGCGGCGGAATACGTAAACAGGGGAAATATCGGGATTGCATATACGTACAATGAGCCTCTTATCAATTATGAATATGTGAGGGACTGTGCAATCCCTGCCAGGGAAATGGGATTGAAAAATGTGGTGATCACGAACGGCTCGGTTTCTCTGGAGGTCCTTGATGAGGTTTTGCCCTGGATCGACGCTTTCAATATCGATTTAAAAGGGTTTACCGATAATTTTTACAGAATGGTGCATGGGGAACTGGAGGATGTGAAACGGTTCATTGTCCGGGCTTCGGGAAAAAGCCATGTGGAAATTACAACCCTAATCATACCGGGGCTTAACGATACCGAAAGGGAAATAGAGGAAATGGCTGAGTGGATTGCATCGGTCAGGAGGGATATCCCTCTTCATCTGAACCGCTTTTTTCCTCGCTATAAGATGACGGACCGGGAGGCTACGAGTCCGGAGCTGCTGCTTCGGCTGGCCGGTGCCGCCCGGAATCATCTGGAATATGTGCGTGTCGGCAATTGCTGAGGTTTAAAGGCGTAATTGCCCTTTCTTGAACGGCTGCTTACGGTTTATACAATTTATCATAATAGTGGCAGTAAAGCGCTGCCACCGGGTTATGCCCGAGCACACGGTCTTTTGCTATCAGGGTGGTGACAGGCGCTTCGGAATGTTTGTTAAACAGTGCGTCATGGCCGACACAAAGTCCGATTACGATGTTTAAGTCGGTACCTGCCCGGTTGAGATATCTGGCCTGCAGGACCGGATTGCACATCGGCTCAAAGGTGCCCGGTTTTATCTTATCTTCCTCGGGCAGCCCCATCTCTGTCTTGTCCCGGCTGCCCACCTTACATATCACGCTGACATGGTCGATACCGTTTTTCTTGAGTATTTTGGAAAAGGTTTTGGCTTCGTTAATCAGGCCTGCACAGGTTGCAATTCCCACGCGTTTTGCCCCGATGGCCTTGATGAACAGCACCGTCTCCTCGACTCTTGTCTTTCTGCAGTAATAGTTTCCCTCAATTTTGGCCGAGGCTCTTGCAATCGTTCCGTCGATTGAATCAGATGCGTAGAGGGCGGCAATTTCATCCAGTTCGCCGCTTTCCGTCTGCATCGTTAAACAGAAGGGCGGGTAGTTTCCGTCCTCTTTCCGGCAGCCGGTCAGTCCGCAGTCCGTACAGGTGTATATCTGTCCGCTGTTTTTTGGGACTGTGCTCTGTTCCGGACACTGCGCTTTGTCTGCCGGTTCATTTTGCTTTTGTGTATTTCCCATCGAAATCCTCCTTTGGCCCGGTACGGGCTTTTTTTTCAGTATATAATCAGCGGAGGAGGATGTCAAATAAAGCTATTGTTTGGCGCCCGGCCATTTCGTGCTTTGCCATAAACCGCTTTTATAATAGGAGGCTCAGGTATCGATTGACAGGATTTTTCAAATGGATTAAAATAAAAATATCCATTAGAATATAAAATGAATTTTTATATTTATTTCGTGTCAATCGAAAGGAGCAGAGAAAATGTTTGGAAAACAGGATATTATGGAGGCCAGAGAACGGCTGGCACCATACATCTATCAGACTCCGGTACTTCACTTGCAGAATCTCGATGATATTCTGGGATGCCGGGTTTATATCAAACCGGAGTGCATGCAGCGGACTAATTCATTTAAAATCAGAGGCGCGTTAAACAAGATGCTCTCCATGCCGAAAGAGGAGCTGGAGAATGGCGTAGTTGCGGCATCCTCAGGCAACCATGGAAAGGGCGTGGCTTTTGCCGCAAAGCTTCTCGGTGTGAAGGCGACGATAGTCATACCGGATAATGCTCCCCAGGTGAAGGTGGACGGCATCAGGAAGCTGGGTGCTGAGGTGGTTCAGTGTAAGCTGAGTGAGCGCCACATCATTGCCGGACAGCTCAGCGAACGGTATGGCTACACGATTATCCATCCATATGACGATTATCAGATTATAGCCGGACAGGGAACTCTGGGACTTGAGATTGCAGAACAGCTTCCGGATGTAAATTATGTGGTGGTGCCGATAGGAGGAGGGGGGCTGATTGGCGGCGTGTCTGTGGCGGTTAAATCACAGATTCCAAAGGCTCAGGTAATCGGTGCGGAGCCGTATGTCCTCCGCCGATATGCAATGAGTGTGGAGGCAGGTGAGAGAGTAAATCTGGAAGAACAGAAATCAGTTGCCGACGCGCTCCTGACGCAAAAACCGGGGGAACGGAATTACCCGATAGTTACCGGTAATGTGGAAGGTTTCGTGGGTGTTAAAGATGAATCGATGCTGAAAGCGATGAAGCTCCTCTTAATGGAAGGGAAAATTCTGGCAGAGCCGTCTTCCTGCATTGGAATCGGCGCGGCAGTTCAGGGAGAGCTTCAGAAATGGAACGTGAAGAAATCGGATAAAGTCTGCTTTGTTGTCTCAGGCGGCAATGTGGGACTGGATCAGATAAAAAAACTTGAGGAGGTAGAATTAGAATGAAACAGGTTTTCAACGAGAACAGCCCGTCGGGCCACTACACACCGGGAATGATCAGCAATGGGGTACTCTACATATCAGGTCAGACGTCGGCCGATCCGGCAACCGGCCTTCCGGCTGTGGGGGGCATTGAAGCCGAGACAAAGATGGCTCTGGCCAAGATGGAAAGCGTCCTGAAAGCGGCCGGCTGTGAAAAAGAGGATGTCGTGATGTGCCGGATTTATGTCAGTTCGATGGATTACTGGGGCGATGTGAACAAGGTCTACAGTGAGTTCTTTGGGGAACATAAACCGGCCAGGATCGTCCTTCCGGTGGGCCGGCTGAACAAAGGCTGTCTGTTGGAGCTGGAGGCGACGGCAGAGGTGCATGAATAAGACAGGACGGCCGGTATAAACAGCCGGGGCAGGAGATTAGATGAAGCTGGAAGAAATGGCGGGGACAGTAAATTTATCCAAAAAAGAACAGATGATTTTTGATTATGTGCTTCGACACAGGGAAGAGGCTGCCGTGATGACCGGGGCAGAACTGGCCGAAGCAGCGGGGGTGGGAGACACTACCGTAATCCGGCTTGCCAGGACGCTGGGCTTTGATAGTTTAAAAAGTTTCCGCCGTTTCCTCCAGGAGGAGGCTCTGTCGGTAAAGCAGGCGCTGAGCCGTTCGGAGCTTCCCTATGAGAAGATTAAAAATGCCGACTGCCTGGCGGTGGAAGAGATACCGGATGCGGTTCGAAGACAGCACGCCAGCCGGGCCGCATGCGATCAGGTGGCAAACGGTGATGATAAGTATCTGAGAATTGCCGGGATGCTCATTGGGGCAGAAAAAAAATATATTGCGGGCTTTAGAAATACGGCAGGCCTGGCCGATTACTTTACAGCGGTTTTATCCCATGTTCTTGAGAATGTCAGAAATGTCAACCGGAGAGACGGATTTGAGGATGAGGCAATAGACATGGGGGAGAGGGATGTACTGATACTGTTCAGCCTCCCCAGATACTCGGGACATGCGCTTACCGTGGCGGAGATGGCCCGCAGGGCCGGGTGTCCTGTCATTGCATTCACAGACAGTGTTTCTTCTCCTGTCGCTAAAGGTGCCGGAATTACGGTGGTGAACCAGGTGGATTCCTTCAGCTTTGCAAACTCCATAAGTTCCCTGGCGCTTTCGATGGAAATCATCGTGACGCTGGTTGGGAAGCTGAGCGGGGAAAAAGGCCGGAGAAGACTTGAGAAGCTGGATGAATATATGACGAAAACAGGTCTTTATTAATCTTGCCGCACGTAACACAGCTGAATTGGCCTGCAGATAAGCATAACCACGCAGAAAAACGGCCGGGAGTCTGAAAATAAACTTTTCAGGCTCCCGGCCTTTATGTTATTCAGGTTTGAGATACAGGCTTATAATATCCGTGGGAAAATATTAATTTTATTTAGCCTTCTCAACCTTAGTAACCACGCAGTCGGAATCTCTGTCGGCCGGATCCCCGCCTTCATAGGAAACGATAATTTTATCTCCGTCTTTTATACCGTCCAGGCTCTTTTCGTCATCCAGAGAAAAAACATAGGATTCCCCGTCATCATCGGAAATGATAGTAAAGATGAAGCCCTTATTCTCTTCCAGCACACCTGTCATCTGTCCGCTCTTTTTAGATTCGGCATCCTTTGCTTCGTCCCCGGCTTCCGTCTGCTCTGCGGCAGTTTCCTCTTTTTCTGTGGAAGCGGCAGTTGTTTCTGCCGATGCGGCTACAGGCGTCTTAGGCGTTTCGTTTTTTTTACCCGCGCAGGCAGTTGCAGTCGATAAGGCGGCTATTGCCAGAATTGATACGATAATTAATTTACTTTTTTTCATGATTATTTCCTCCTCTTTTTGTATTCAGAGGTTAGACGGAGAGAGGAGGAAAAAAGTTTCAACTTCTTTTAATTATTTTTTAACCGCTGATCCAGCATCTCGCAAAGCAACGGAATCTGGGACTCAAATTCCACTGCATACCATCTCGCATTTTCAGCGGAGGCAGTGGCTTCGATGCAGGCCACAACGAAATCAGCCGCGAGGGAGAGGGCATTCCCAAGGCTTAATCCCCTCATCAGGCCGCCCAGAACAGTTGATGAGTATAAATCTCCCGTGCCGTGATAACTCTGCGGACAGTGACGGGTAAAATAGGAGAATGTATCACCGTTTCGATCAAGGGAAACGACTCCGAGGCGGCCCTTCTCATAACTGACTCCGGTCAGGGCTGCGGTATGGCAGCCCAGCGCCAGCAGTTTCTTAAGCAGCTCATGGATATAGCTTTCATCATAGGACGTCTTATAAGGCGTTCCGGTAAGCAGGCATGCTTCCGTTATATTCGGAAGAATAAGGTCTGCTTTAGCGCAGACCTTTGCCATCTCAGCCGGAAAGCTTTCATCAAAGGCCGGATAGAGCGAGCCGTTATCCGCCATAGCCGGATCCACCAGTATCAGATTATTACCGTCATAAAAACAGTCGAAGAAAGCGCATACTTGCGAGCACTGTTCGGCTGATGCAAGATACCCGGTGTAAACCGCGTCAAACGTAATATTTTCCTGCTTCCATGCATCTGCAATAGGGCCAATCTGGTCGGATAAATCTTTGCATGTAAAAGTCTTAAACATGGTGTGGGTGGATAAAACCGCAGTGGGGAGAATACCGCACTCCACACCCATGGCAGATATTACGGGAAGGGCAACTGTGATGGAGCAGCGGCCGACACAGGATATATCCTGAAGTGTAACAATTCGTTTCATAGGCAAACCTCCTGATTCATTCTTAATTGTGTACGACGGAAGCGGAAGAAACATCGTTTCCAGCTCTTATAACCAGCACTATAACAAAAACTGGACTGATTTAAAATAACCAGAATTAGAAATAATAAAGGGGACAGTTGAACGCAGAAGAAGTGCAAGTGATGGATAATAATAAAACCATCACTTTATTATTTGTATAATTACAAAAAACATTAAAATATTTTGAAAAATGACGGAGGGGAGGCCTGCAAGGTGACGGAAAAAAAACGGAGGGGTGATAAGATGGTAGCATGACAAAGGAAAGCAAGCTTGCAGAGAAGGTACTCCTGAATAAATGATTAGAGTTTGGCCGAACGATTACTAATGTGCATATTCAGGAATAAGAGGGTCAGGAAAAAGGAGGATATTTATATGGAAAAGACAGCCGCGACGGGTAAATCATCAAACGGTGCGCTGCTAAAGTTTCTGGTGTTCAGTGTGTTTGGGGTGTTTTTCTTCTTTATCAACGTGAGTATAGGCGGAGTCAGCAAGGTGCCGTTAATTCACCTAATCGATAATGCGAAGGCGGCTCTGGGACTGCCGGCCGGGTATGTCCTGGTTATGGTTATTTCACTGCTGGTGCTGGCGTGCAGCATCTGGGGGCGGACTTCCAATCCTCCCTCCATTATAAAAGAATACTTTGCCAATATCGGCGTATTTAATTCAATCTGTTATCTTCTGGCCGCAATATTCGGCGTGATGGTTGTTTTTGAAATTGGCCCCGCCTGTATTCTGGATCCGGCAGTGGGAACCAGTTCGCTGAAAATAGCGCGCGACGTATTCTTTGCCATTGTAGTTTCCGGCTTTTTCGTAACTACATTGTTGGAATACGGGCTGTTGGAATTTTTTGGAACAATTTTGGAGCCGGTTATGAGGGTGGTATTCAAATTGCCGGGAAAAGCATCGGTGGATGCCCTGACTTCATTTGTCTGCTCACCGGCGGTTGGGGTAATGGTTACAAGCAACCTCTATAAAGGCAATGTTTATACGGCGAAAGAGTCGGTGTCCATTACGACCAGCTTCAGCTTCGTCAGTCTGGGCGCCTACGCGTTTTTAAGCGGCCTGGCCGGTTGTGAGGATTATTATTCCGTTATTATTTTGTGCAGCCTGCTTCTGGCATTCGTCGTTGCCGCCATTATGATACGGATTCCGCCCATTTCCAGAAAAGGCGATACTTTTTATAACGGCTCTGCCCAAACACAGGAACAGAGAAAACCGCAGAAATTCAGTACGGAAATTTTTGTACAGGCATACCGGACGGCGCTTGAGAAGGCCGGAAACACGAAGCCGCAGGCTTTTATAAATGCATTTACGTCATCGATGATTTTTGGCTGCAAGGTGGTTTCTTATGTTATTTCACTGTCGATTATCTGTCTCGTATTGGCAAATTACACGCCTGTCATAACATGGCTCGGGATACCGATCCGGCCGGTTCTGGAGCTGCTGCGGATACCGGATGCACAGACAATCGCGCCTTCCGCCATTGCGGCGTTTGTGGCAATGTCACTCCCGGCTACTTTAATCAGCGGAACCGGAGTGTCGGTTATGGCAGGGTTTTACATCGTGGTTCTCTCCACCTGCCAGGTTATCTTTTTTACGGAAAGCGCAAATGCAATGCTGGATTCGGCAATCCCCGTTAATTTTGCGGATTTGGTAGTGATTTTCCTGGAAAGGACCGTCCTGTTAATTCCGCTGGTGGCTATCGTGACCCATATTGTATTTGGAATGTAGGCCTGCCGGGTAACACCCGGTGAAATATTAAAACAGAGGTGAGGAAATGACAAACGAGGAAATCGAAGAGTTTATGAAAATCAGGCTGGAAGAAGGGCTGCCTGAACCGGAGACGCTGGACGCAGCCGTGCGCAGGGCGCCAAAGAGGGAGGCGAAGCTTTCCCTCGGCGATAAAAAGCTGGCGGTCAAGAATGCGCTCCGTTATATTCCGGAAAAATATCACAGAAAACTGGCGGCGGAATTTTATCAGGAGCTGGAGACGAGAGGGAAAATTTATGGTTACCGTTTCCGCCCGCACGGCCTGATTAAGGCAAAGCCGATCGAAGCATACAGAGGCAGATGCCTGGCCGGCAAGGCAATCCAGCTCATGATTGATAATAATCTGGATTTTGATGTGGCTCTGTATCCCTATGAGCTTGTTACATATGGCGAGACGGGACAGGTGTGCCAGAACTGGATGCAGTACCGTCTGATTAAGAAATATCTGGAGGAGATGGAGGAGGATCAGACGCTGATAGTAAGCTCCGGACATCCTCTCGGTCTTTTTCCTACTGCCCCGGATTCTCCCCGGGTGATTCTGACTAACGCTTTGATGGTCGGAAAATATAATGACAATGACAACTGGAACAGGGCGGCGGCCATCGGCGTATCCAACTATGGCCAGTTCACGGCCGGCGGCTGGTTCTATATCGGCTCCCAGGGAATCGTCCATGGAACTTACTCCACACTCCTTTCGGTTGCCCGGGAAATCCTGCACCACAGCAGTGAGACAATGCTGGAGGGAAGTCTTTTTGTCTCATCCGGTCTCGGCGGGATGAGCGGGGCGCAGGGAAAAGCAGTCGAGATGTGCAACGGGGTTGGAATTATCGCCGAAGTCGATGAATCGAAAATCGAATTGAGACAGCGGCTGGGCTGGGTCAGCCTGAGAGCGGAAAGCTGTGAGGAGGCCTTTAGCCTGGCGGCGGAATGGATAGAGAAAAAGAAACCGATTTCCATTGCATACCATGGAAATATCGTGGATTTGCTCCAGTATGCGGTGGATCATAATGTACATATTGATTTTATGACGGATCAGACGTCCTGCCATGTCGCTTTCGACGGAGGATATTGTCCCCAGGGGATGACATTTGCCGAGCGGACCAGGATGCTTTCGGAGGATCCGAAGGAGTTTGTACACCGGGTTAAGGCGACAATCCAAAAGCACCATGAGCTGATTGAAACACTGCGTTCCAGGGGCACATTTTTCTTCGATTACGGCAACAGCCTGACAACGACAATGTATGAGACAGGGATTAAGGAGGTCTGTGTAAACGGCGAAAATTCCCTGGATGGATTTATCTATCCATCCTTTGTAGAAGCTTTTCTGGGGCCGAATCTCTTTGATTTGGGATACGGGCCGTTCCGCTGGGTATGCCTCTCCGGCCGGGATGAAGACCTTCATAAAACAGATTTGGCGGCAATGGAGTGTATTGAAAAAGACAGACGATATCAGGACTACGATAATTACATCTGGATACGGGACGCAGAGAAAAATAAGCTGGTAATCGGATCCCAGGCCAGGATTTTATACCAGGATGCCGATACGCGGATGAAAATTGCCCTGAGATTCAACGAGATGGTAAGAAATAAAGAGATCGGCCCCGTCATGATCGGCAGGGACCATATGGATACCGGCGGTACGGATGCTCCTTCCAGGGAAACCTCCAATATCCGGGATGGAAGCAATATTACGGCGGATATGTCGGCTCTCGTATTTGCCGGAGACGCGGCTCTCGGAATGACGCTCATGTCCATGCACAACGGAGGCGGAACCGGAATCGGTAATTCACAGAGCTGCGGCTACGGCCTGCTTCTGGACGGAAGCAGAAGGGCGGACGGAATAATCGAAAGAGCGGTGAACTATGACGTGATGTGCGGAGTAGCAAGGCGAGCCTGGGGACGGAATGAAAATTCGATAGAGACGGTGCGGGAACATAAACGCCAAAATGAGATTATTACCCTGCCCTATCTCTGCAGCGACACGCTGATTGACGAGATTATTAAATAGAAAATGAAAGGAACAGAACATGGATCGGAAACAAAAACCATTGGAAGGGATTACCGTGGTGGAGCTGGCGATGTTTGTCGCCGCTCCCAGCGCTGCCAGAATGCTGGCGGACTGGGGGGCTACAGTAATAAAAATAGAGTCTCCTAAAGGAGACCCGATGCGTTTCATGGGCAAGCTGGTATCCATGCCGATTGACGATGAGAGAGAGAATCCTGCCTATGATCAACAGAATTCGGGAAAGAAGGGCATTGTTTTAAACCTCAAGTCTGAAAAAGGCCGGGAAGTGATGCACCGGCTGCTGGAAAAGGCCGACGTTTTTATAACGAACAACCGACAGGATGCGCTGAAGCGTATGGGGCTTTCCTATGAGCAATTGTCGGAAAGATATCCGTCTCTTGTTTACGGACAGGTATCGGGATATGGCGAAACGGGGCCGGATAAGGACAAGCCGGGATATGATTTTACCGCTTATTATGCGAGAGGAGGTATCAGCGGCACTCTGTATGAGAAAGGTACTTCCCCGCTTCTGACGGTAGCCGGTTTCGGTGATACGCAGGTGGGCCTCTGTCTGGCCTCCGGAGTCTGCGCCGCCCTGGTGAAGGCAAAGCAGACGGGACAGGGAGAGAAAGTAAGCGTGAGCCTTTACCAGACTGCCGTTTTCTGTATGGAGCATCTGATAGCCTCCGCACAGTACGGGAATAACCCATATCCCAGAAGCAGGATGGATCTTGCCAATCCGCTTCAGAATGCCTATGAGACAAAGGACGGAAGATGGCTCCAGGGAGCGGTGAACGATTTCGACAACCGCATTCGGGAGGTGCTTCATCTGATTGGCCGTGATGACCTGGCAGAGAATGAAGAATTCTGTCATTTTGAGCGGATCAGCACCCACTCCAGGGATTTGATCGTTGAACTTGATAAGACGTTCAGGGAAAAAAACATTGATGAATGGCTTGAGATATTTACGGCCGCAGATCTGCCCTTTGACAAAGAGGCGGTGTGGGAGGAGATTTTAACGGATCCACAGGCCTGGGCGGAGAATATCCTCTGCCATGTGGGGGGATATCCGGAGCGGGAGGACATGGGCACAGACAGGATTCTGGTCCGGACGCCGGTTAAATTCCGGGAGGCAGGCCTTTGCGAGTACCGGAAAGGGCCTAAGATAGGGGAACATACGGAGGAAGTGCTTAAGGAGCTGGGATATTCCCGGAATGAAATAGATTGTATGGAGGCGGAACAGGCTGTTAAGGCCTATGCGGGGCCGGATATTTAAAGAAAACGCAGGTGGAAAATATGAGTGCAAAGCATCTTTTAAATGAACTGCTGGATCGTCATTACGACGAGGCGTGGAAGGCCAGGAAGGAGGGGCGCCCGGTGGGCTGGGCATCATCAAACTTTCCCCAGGAGTTTCTGGAGGCAATGGGGCTGACAGTCTGTTATCCTGAAAACCACTCCACGTCGCTGTCGGCAAAGCATGAATCCATGGATATGATTGAGAGGACGGAAAAGCTGGGGTACAGCAATGATATCTGCGGCTACGCACGTGTCAATCTGGGGTATCTGGAGGATGGGCAGTGTGAAAGCCTGAATATGCCCCTGCCCGATTTTGTGGTGTGTACAAATAATATCTGTACGGAGATGATCAAATGGTTTGAGAATATTGCTAAAAAATGCGATATACCAATGATAGTCTATGATATTCCGTACAATACCGAATATGAAGTCAGCCGGTCGCGGCTGGACTATATGAAAGCGCAGATTCCGGAGCTGATAAAAAGTTTGGAACAGATAGCCGGAAAAAAATGGGATTGGGAACGGTTTAAGGAAGTGATGGCAGTTTCAAATGAGTGCGGCCGTCAGTGGAGAAGGGCTTCCGCTTATTTTGAGTCGGATCCAAGTCCGGTTAACGGATTTGAGATGTTTAACTATATGGCCCTCATGGTCTGTGCGAGAGGCAGAAAAGACACGGTGGAGGCGATCAGGATGCTGGCCGATGAGATGGAGGAACGGTGCAGAAAAGGTGAGACCACCTTCAGGGGAGAACCCAGGCACCGCATTATGATGGAAGGCATTGCCTGCTGGCCCCATCTGCAGCATAACTACCAGACGCTCAAGAATCAGGGATGCAATCTGTGCGGCACGGTTTACACCGAGACATGGGGAAGAATGTACGGCAGCCTGGATGAAATGCTGCTGTCCTACAGCGTGGTTCTCGACAATACGAATCTGGAGCGATCCTGTGACAGAAGAGTCAATCTTGCCAGGAGAACTCGGTGCGACGGCGTGGTGATGCATCTGAACCGGAGCTGTAAGGCCTGGGACGGAATCCTTTTTGAGATGGAGCGGAAAATCAGGGAGGAAACAGGGCTGCCCACCATGATGTACGACGGTGATCAGTCCGATCCCAGGTGTTATGCCAATCAGCAGTATGAGACGCGAGTGGAAGGTCTGTGTGAGATTATGGATGAGAGAGAGGCCGCACGGAAATCCGGGATTGACGGTGCGGATAAAGATAAAGGAGATATCTAGTATGAGTGAGCTTGATAAGCTGATTTCGGAGCTTGCGGCAACCGCCCGAAACACTCGCGAGGCCGTCAGAAAGGCGAAGGAGGAAACAGGGAAAGAGGCAGCTGGCTGTTTCTTGGGATTTGGACCGGAGGAGCTGGCCGATGCCGCCGGTCTGCTGCCTGTATCAGTATGGGGGGACGACAGGGAGATAGAGAAGGCCCGGCGGTATTATCCGGCATTTTTCTGTGCCCCGGTCCAGCAGATGTTAGAGCAGGCCATGGGGGGAGAATATGACGGGCTGCTAAGCGCAATGATAATGCCGGTTTACTGTGACGCCCTCCGATCGGCCGGACAAAATTTCAAGACCGCCGTACCGCATATTCCGGTAATACCGGTTGTCTATCCTGCGAACAGGAAGGGGCGTTCCGGCAGGGAGTTTCTGGCCTCGGAATACAGAAGCGCCGGGAAGGCCCTTGAGAAAATAACAGGAAAAAAGATTACGGAGAAAGCGCTGCAGGACTCGATAGAAGTATACAACCGGTACAGGAGCGCGATGAGGGAATTTGTAAAAGAGGCGTCCGGGCACCCGGATATAATCACACCGTATCTGCGGCATATGCTCATCAAGGCGGCAGGCTGCCAGGATAAGCGAATTTATACTGAAAAAATCGGGCGTTTAACCAGGCTTTTGAAGAAGGAACCGGTGAGGGATTGGAATGGAAACAAGGTGATTCTGACCGGAATCCTGCTGGAATCAGAACAGATTCTGAAAAAGATGGAAAGCCATAACCTGGCGGTGCTGTCCGACTATCTGCTGCAGGAATCCCTGCAATTCCAGACAGACGCGCCGGTGGAGGGGAAGGATTCATTTTACAGGCTGGCATGCCGGTTTGCCGACCTTAAATTCTGTTCCGTTGCGATGGATCCGGAGAAAAGCAGAATCAGCAGGCTGTGTGAAGAGGCAATTGAAAATCAGGCAGGAGTGATTGTCTGTATCCCGTCCTTCTGCGATCCGGAGGAATACGATTACCCGCTGATGAGACAGGCTTTGGATGAAAAAGGAATCAAACATATCTGTCTGGAGCTGAATACCTCCTTCGTCAGTTCACAGGCGGAGACGCTGCTGCAGACATTTGCAGAGATGGAAAGGGGGAGAGAAAAGTGATTGAATCTGAAAAATACAGGCTCATACGCAGAGCAGTCAGGGAATTTGCAAAACAGGAGGTGGCCCCTCTGGCAGAGTCGATAGAGGAGACGGGACGGATACCCAAGGAGCTTTACCGGAAGATGGCGCAGAACCAGTATTTTGGCGTAACAATTCCGGAGGAATACGGCGGCTGCGGCGCAGGATACGTGGCCATGGCGATTGTCATGGAGGAGCTGGCCAGGGCCAGCGTATCGGCCACGCTCTATGTGACGTCTCCCAACACTCTTTTGGGGCTTCCCATCCTGAATTACGGCACGGAGGAACAGAAAGAAAAATACCTCGTTCCGGTTATGAAGGGCGAGAAGGAGGGAACGTTTGCACTGACGGAACCGTCGGCAGGCTCTGACGCCGCCACCCAGAACACCATTGCCAGGAAAGACGGGGATTATTATATTATTAACGGAAGAAAGGCTTTTATCACGGCGGCGCCGCTCTGTGATTTTGCCGTTGTATTCGCAGCCACGGATGTGTCGCTGGGAGCCAGGGGAATCACGGCATTTATAATAGAGAGGGATACACCGGGCTATTCGGTGGGACAGCCGGAGAGGAAGATGGGAGTAAACGGCTCACCTACAGCCGATATTATCCTGGAAAATGTAAAGGTACATAAGAGCCAAATCCTGGGAGAAGAGGGAAAGGCATTTCAGATGGCGATGAAGACGCTGGATTCCGGCCGTCTCGTGGTTGCCGCCCAGTGCCTCGGCATAGCGGAGGCGGCTATGAAGGAGGCGGTGGGATACGTCAGGCAGAGAAGGCAGTTCGGCGCGGCATTGTCGGAATTCCAGGGGATTCAGTTCATGCTGGCCGATATGGAGACGAAATTATGCTGTGCGCGCGCGTTGATTTATGACGCGGCTGAGAAGAAGGATGCCGGTATGAATATCACAAAGGAAGCGGCGGCAGCCAAGTATTTTGCATCCGAAATGTGCAATGAGATAGCGGCAAAGGCTCTTCAGCTTCATGGCGCTTACGGCTATATGAAGGATTATCCGATAGAAAGGATTTTCAGGGACGCCAGAGTGACGACGATTTATGAGGGGACCTCCCAGATTCTCCAGACCGTGATTGCGAAGCAGGTATTAAAGGGCCGATAGAGGGGCAATGACATTTGGGGCGGATTGCGGACGACAGACCGTAATGATAATACAGGAGGTTGCGGATATGAAAATAGCAGTTTGTATTAAGCAGGTTCCGGATACGGACGATGTAAAGATAGACAGGAAAACGGGGACCCTGAAAAGAAGTGAGGTTTCCGGAATTCTGAATCCGGAGGATATGAGCGCCGTCAGGATGGCGGCGGCCCTTCGAAGAGAGATGGAAAAGAAGGGCGAAAAATCATCTCTTACGGCAATAACAATGGGACCTCCGGCCGCGTCGGAGGTTCTTAGAGAGGCAATGGCATGCGGGGCGGATGAGGGAATCTTGTTGTGTGACCGGGCATTTGCCGGAGGGGATACCTTTGCTACCTCTCTGGTATTGGCGGAGGCGGTGAAAAAAGCGGGAGGTTTCTCCGTCATATTTACCGGAAGACAGACCACGGACGGTGAAACGGGCCACGTGGGGCCGCAGCTGGCAGAACATCTTGGAATTGGGCAGCTCACCCTGGTAAGACGGGTAAACTGGAACGGCAGGCTAACGGCCGTGCGCAGGTTCGAGGGATGTCTTCAGACCGTGGAGTGTGACACCCCGGCTGTTATTGTCTGTTCCGGGGAGGAGAGCGCGTTTGAGAGCATTCCAATCGGGGCAATCTGTAAAGCCTGCGAAAAGCAGCTCATCATATGGGACTGCGGACAGCTTGGGCTTCTGCCGGAGGAGATTGGACTTTGCGGTTCCAGGACCGCCGTGCGCAGGACCTTCCTGCCGCAAAGCGCGCCGAAGGGGCGTATGCTTGAGGGGAATATGGAGGAGATGGCGCAGACTCTCGCGAACGAGCTGAGAAAGAGGGTGAATCAGAAATGACAGAGGAATTAAAAGGGCAGGATCAGAAAAGAGGCATCCAGGTTCATGATAAAGACAGAGGGGGAATATGGATTTATGCGCAGACACAGGGGGAAGGATTGCACCCGGTAGTCATTGAACTTCTGGGAGAGGGAAGAAAACTGGCCGACCGGTTGGCACGGCCTCTCTGCGCCGTTCTGGTGGGAGAGAATGAAGCGCTGGCACAGGAGCTGTTTGAATATGGGGCAGATGAAGTATGCCTGTTCCGGCACAGTCTGCTGCAGCAGTATTCAACGGACGGATATACAAAAGCAGTGGCAACGATGGTACAGGAAAATCGGCCCTATGCTCTGCTGTTCGGCGGAACGGATGAGGGCAGGGATCTGGCTCCGAGAGTGGCGGCGAGAACCAGAACCGGGCTGACGGTGGACTGTACGGAGTTCAGAATAGATGAAGAAAATCAGATGTGCCAAATCCGCCCGGCATTTGGAAGCCGTCTGATGGCGGAAATAGTGACGGTTGGAGGAAGCGCGGCAATGTGCACGGTCCGGCCCGGTATGTTCGAGCCGGCCGTACGTAAAGCCGGCAGAAAGGGGAGGCTGAGCCGGGTCTGTTTAGAGCTATCCCCGGAAGAAATCCGAACAAAGACAGTATCCTCCGTCAGAGAGGAGGAAGGGCCAAAAGCTCTGGAAACTTCGGGAACGGTTGTTGCCGGAGGAATGGGAATAGGAGACAGGGAGGGATTTGAACTGCTTGATGAGCTGGCCGGATTGTTCGGGGGTACAACGGGAGGAACCAGGCCTGCGGCGGCGAGCGGCTTAATACCCCATGAAAGGATGATAGGGCAGACCGGCCGGGTCATTGCGCCGGAGCTTTATATTGCCTGCGGAATTTCAGGCGCCGTTCAGCATTTACTTGGAGTGAGCAAAGCTAAATGCATTGTAGCTGTCAACAATAATCCGGACGCGCCGATTTTTGAAGCAGCAGATTACGGCATTGTTGCAGATTACAGGGAATTTATTCCAAAATTGCTGAAAGAGCTGAAAAAAACGGACGGGAATAGTAATATATAGATAAATTGAAATGGGCAAAGGGCGTGAATAGGATGAAAGTGGAAGTGCATTTTCTGGGTCAGCCGGAAATATTGATTGATCATGTGAGACTTACAATAACGCAGAAGAAAATTGAGGCAATGCTGCTCTACATTCTTTTCAACGGAACTTGTACGAGAGACGAACTGGTAGCTATTTTCTGGTGTGACTGCGATGAGGAAGGTGCAAGGGGAAATCTGCGCAACAGCCTGTATAAAATAAGAAATCTGATTGGGAAAGACTTCCTGCTTACCGGCGGGAGGTCTTATATCAGTTTAAACCCTGAAGTTGAAATCTTCAGGGATACGGATTTATTTATTATGGAAAACAGCGAACAGAGGCTGCTGGAATTAAACCGATTCTGCTTTCTTGACAAATACTATCTGAAGAACTGTCCGGGGTTTGAAGAATGGGTATGCAGCATGCAGAACACCTATGAACGGCTGCTGAGGGAGAGACTTCTTCCAGCAATGCGTGGAAGCTTCAAAAAAGGTGATCACGTGATGGCGGAAAAATATGCGGAGTATATTTTAAGGTTTGATATTCATAATGAAGAGGCGGTATATACTCTGATTAAAATATGCGGACAGAATGGCGAATATAATAAAGCCGTTTACGCGTATACCCAGTATTCAGAGCGGCTGTACCAGGATATGCACCTGGAACCGGGAGCCGGGGTAAAAAAGGAATATGAAGATGTGATGCGGATGAAGACGGAGCTTAGGAGGAACACATCCAAGGGGCCGTTTTATCTGGGCCATATCAGGGCACTGGCCGCCCTGCAGGAGGAGTACTCCAAATACAGGCAGGGGTTTCCCTATGACACCTGTATTATCTGCGGGGAGGAGGGGATGGATAAAGAGGAGGTCTGGTGGAAATTCACGAAGGAGTATAACGCCAGGGATGTGATAAAAATCCATTTAAAAAGTACGGATGTGTCCGTCGATTACTATGCAATAAGGGAACTCATTGCCCAGACAGCAAAATGGCTGAAGATACAGCCGGATGATCTGATGGCAGGCAGCCCCGGGGAAAATGCGGATTTGTATTTTATGAACCTCGTAGGAAAGCTGGCCCGGAAAGCGAAAAGCGCCAGGAACCACTGTATCATGAGAATCGATAATCTGGAATATGCGGATCAAAAGAGTCTGTGCCTGATACTGGGCTGTCTGCTGGAATATCTCAGGAGTGAAATTTTTATAATGGCCGGATTTTCTTTAAACTTCCAGATGAATTTTAATCAATACGCCCGGGAGAGGGACAAGGCAGGACTCCGCCTTATCTGCCTGGAACCGTTAAAGGAAGGCGAATGCTCCAGGTATTTGAAGGAATGCTTTCCGGACGGCCGGACCTTTCAACAGGAAGAAAAGGAGATATACCGCTATACCGCAGGCAATCTGCTGATGCTGCGGGAGGTGGCCGCCAATATTGTAAAGGGGGAGGAGAATGTTTATGCGATGAGTCCCAAGGCGCAATGCCAGTTCTTCAGCCTGCTTGAGAATTTCAGCAGGGAGGAACAGGAGTATCTGGAATATCTGGCGGTAATGGAAAACGGCGTGGAGGTTTCTGTTTTATGTGAGATGTTACAGGTGAAGGCCGTTCATGCAATCCGCTGCCTGCTCCGGCTTCTGAACAGCGGCATATTGGAGGAAATAAACCAGAAAGGCCATGAAAGGCTGAGAATCAAATCTAAAATGCTGAGAGACATCATTTACAGCCGTACAGCCGCATTCAAGAAAAATGAACTGCACCGGATGGCACAGCAATATTATGAATCGGCCAGGGCACAGGGCCGGATTCAGTATGATTTGTTTGTGCTGTCTGAGCTGAAATATCATTCCGCACAGGCCGGGAGAGTAGACGATGCGCTGTATTATAACGTTTATTATCTCAGATATATATTAGATTACTATGATGAATTCTTCCCGGCCGTACCCCATGATGTGGAGTATCTCCAGACTTTTACTGTCTCAAGGAAAGAGATTTATCAGACGCTGGATACGTTTCAGAACTGCTACGATATGATGGAGGGGGACATGGATGCGGGGAGGTGCTACGAACTCCAGATGGAAATTTATTACCTGAAGGGAAGGACACTGAACCGGGATGGGAAAAGAGAGAAAGGACTTATATATGCGGAAAAACTGATCGGGCTGGCCGGCAGGGCGGGAGATGAGAGAATGCTGCTTTATGGGTATATTGAAGCGCTCTGTTACGGGGTGAAGGCGGAAGACTCCGCTCTGATGAAGCGTTATCTCTGTCTGGTAAAAGAGATGAAGAATCTTTCTTATTATCAGCCGGAATACGGGTCAATCCTGCGGCTTGAGAGCTATTGCCATATTCTGGACGGGGAATATGAAACAGCGGAGGAACTGCTGAACAAATCAATTGAAATTTTCAGCCGGCCACGGCTTAAAAACACCTATTTTTATCCTGCGGCCGGAGCGTATGATTATCTGGCAATTACATACAGATGCCGCGGTCAGTACGATAAAGCGCTGGAAGCCATAGAGGAAGCGCTGCGGCTCTGTAAGACCAGAGGAAGCAGAAAAGGCCTGGATCTGTTTTATGAAGATTACGCCTATATTCTCTTCCTGCAGGGAAGAATGGAGGAGGCGGAAAAATTTTTCTGTATCAGCGCCCGGATATATGATGAATTCGGGACTTACTGGCTGCGCTCCATCGGTGAAAGCTGCATGGCAATGATCCATCTAGAGAAAAAAGAGGAAAAGGAGGCGCTGGAGCATTTCAGGAGGGCCGAAATTTTCAGTAAAAAGGAAAAGACAAAGGAAGAGCTGGAAGTTCTGGAAATAGCCAGAGGAAAGCTTAAAAAAGCGAAGGTGCTGGCATAGAGGCAGGGAGAATTCAAATTTTGGATTCTCCCTGTTTTGCATCTGCAGCGGACAGCCGCCTGGAATGGCTTGTCATATTTTTTTTACCATCACATATATTGAGGTAAAAGGAGGCGGACAGGATGGAGAACAAAGACAGGCTGTTTCAGATTTTTTCAAAAAAGCTCAGAGGAGTGCTGGGAACGCTTGATGTGGAGCCGGAGGGTCTTGAGGAAATCCGCATGCGGATCGGCGCTCCGCTTTTTATCATTTATAAAAACAGGGAATATACGGTGACAGCGGAAGGAACACTCAAAGAACCGCCTGGAATATGGAAAAAAGACGATAAAGAGAAGTGCTGTCATATAACACGCGAAGACTTGGAGGAGACGCTTCAATGTGCGGTACGCTATTCCTTATATGCCTATGAGGAGGAGCTGAAACAGGGATTCATCACGGTTGCGGGAGGACATAGAATCGGAGTCGCAGGACGGGTGATTTTGGATAAAGGAACCGTGAAGACGATTCAGCCTGTTACATTCCTGAATATCCGTTTATCCCATCAGGTCAGGGGATGCGCGGATAAAATCATGCCTTATCTGTATGATGATAAGACGGGAGAATTTTTACATACGCTTATCATCTCACCGCCCAGATGCGGTAAAACAACGCTCCTGCGCGACATTGTCCGGCAGGCCTCCGACGGCGGAAGCTCAGGAAAACGTGTCAGGGCAGGAAAAACAGTGGGAGTCGTTGATGAACGTTCTGAAATTGGAGCCTGCTTCCAGGGGATACCCCAAAATGACGTGGGTCTGCGGACCGATATACTGGACTGCTGTCCAAAAGCCGCCGGCATGATGATGCTGATACGTTCCATGGCGCCTGATGTGGTTGCGGTGGATGAGATCGGCGGGGACCCGGATTTGGAGGCGCTGCGCTGCGTGATGAACTGCGGCTGCCGGATTCTTGCAACGGTACATGGAACTTCAATGGAGGACATCCGGAACAAACCGGGATTTTGCAGGTTTCTGGAGGAAGATATCTTTGAACGGTATGTGATTCTGGGAAATAAGGCGGGACCGGGAACCGTTCTTGATATCTGCGACGGACGGGGAAGGAGTCTTTTATGTGGCTGAAAACGTTGGGACTGATACTGGTGATAGCTTCCTGCAGCGGTATCGGCGCTGAAGCGGTCCACCGCCTGCGTGAGCGGCTGAGGCTCCTTGAAACGCTCCGGAGAATGGCATCCCATATGAAAGGGGAAATTTTGTACGCTAATGTCCCGCTGGCCGAAGCGCTTTACAGAACAGGGAAACGAAATAAAGGCGCTGCCGGTGAACTGTTCATCGCGATTGCAACAGAGCTGGAACAGGAGACGGGAGAGAGCTTTGAAGCAGTCTGGAGAGCAAAAGCGGGGAAGTTTGCCGCCGGCAGCGTACTTAATAAAAAGGAACAGGAACAGCTCCTGCGGTTTGGGGAAAGCCTGGGGTACCTGGATCGTGATATGCAGGAAAAGGCAATCTTATTTTATCTGGAAGATTTGGAGCATTCCATAGAGACGCTGAGAAAAGAGGAGCCGGAAAAAAGCCGCCTGTTCTTTGGAATGGGTATCCTGTCCGGGCTATTTCTGGCAGTGGTGCTGATATGATAGAACGAATAGATGCAGGAGGATTTTACATATGGGGGTAAGTTTGATTTTCAGGATAGCGGCAGTGGGAATACTGGTGTCGGTCATCTGCCAGATACTGAAGCACAGCGGCAGGGAAGAGCAGGCCTTTCTCACCAGCCTGGCGGGGCTGGTTCTGGTGCTGTTCTGGATGATACCGTACATCTATCAGCTGTTTGAGACGATGAAAGAGCTGTTTGCGCTGTAGCCGTCTGATTCGGGGAGCAGCGCGACGGGAAGCGGAGAATGAAAGAAGGGAAGGTGCGGTTATGTCGATTATTACGGCATCGGTACTGGGGCTGGCAGCCGTGCTTCTGGCCGTTCAGTTCAAAAGCAAGGGCGGTGAGTATGGAACCTACCTGATTATGGCGGCCGGGCTGATTCTGTTCTTTTACGGGACAGGCAAGATGCAGATCATCATCGATACGGCTCATCAGATACAAAGCTATATTCATATAAACAGTGTCTACCTGACCACGCTTTTGAAAATGGCCGGAATTACTTACATAGCGGAGTTTGCTTCCGGCATCTGCAAGGACGCAGGATATGGGGCAATAGGGACACAGATAGAAATATTTGCCAAGCTGTCAATCCTGGCCGTCAGTATGCCGGTACTGCTGGCATTGCTTGAGACACTTCGGGATTTCCTGGCCTGACAGAACGCGGCAGATAGGCAGAAAGGCGGATTGTATTTCTCTATGGCGGATGCAGTAAAAGAAAAATATGGAAAAATAAGAAAGTATATTAAAAAATTTATTCCCATCCTGTTTGCCACTGCCATAATTTTTCCGGGCTTTTATTTTCAGGCAGCGGCGGCGGAAGAGGAGCAGGGGGAAACGAAGAGCTGTGAAGCAGAGGCAGATAACCTGCTCAATGATTTTGATCTGGCGGCAATCGAGAATTTTATGAATGAGGAGAGTGGAAACGGCTCATTTTCTTTTACATTTAAAGAGCTGATTAAGGAGCTGATAAAGGGCAACTTTTCGGAAGTTTTCCATGAGTGTCTGCTGACGTTACGGGACAGCCTGTTTGGTGAAATTACGAAGAACGGAAAATGGATCGGCCAGGTTTTGATATTAGGGCTGATAGGGGCGGTATTTGCTAACTTTTCCAGTATATTTTCCAACAGCCAGATTGCTGAGACGGGATTTTATGTAACCTATCTTCTGATGTTTACCTTTCTGGCATCCAGCTTTCTGACAGGGATTTCGATAACAAAGGAACTTCTTTCACATATTATTGAATTTATGCGGGCGTTGGTCCCGACCTATTTTCTGGCGGTTTCCTTTGCCGGGGGCAGTATTACTTCGGCGGCAGGATACGGATGGATGCTTTTTTCCATCAGCATAGTGGAATGGCTGGTGCTGAGGCTGCTGATGCCGCTCCTTCGGATTTATATCCTGTTTGTCCTTGCAGGTCATATGGTGAAAGAAGACATTTTTTCCAAAATGACGGATCTGTTGGACAGTTCCATCCGGTGGGGACTTAAAACCATGATGGGGGTGGTGCTGGGCTTTCATCTGCTCCAGAATCTGGTGACTCCGTATGCCGATGCCCTGAAGAATACATCCCTGCAGCGGTTCGTCAGTGTTATCCCGGGGCTGGGACAGGGGGCGGCGGCCGTATCACAGATGGTCATGGGAACCGGAGTGCTGATTAAAAACAGTATCGGAGCCGGAGCCGTAATTATACTGGTACTGATATCGGCCATACCCCTGCTGAAGCTGGTAATTCTCTGCCTGTTCTATCAGGGGGCGGCAGCACTTCTGCAGCCGGTCTGTGATAAAAGAATGGTGGCCTGCATCAGCGAGGTTGGAAATGGCTGCCGTCTGCTGCTTTCGATGGCCGGCGCCGCACTCCTGCTGTTTGGCGTCTCGCTGGCAATTATATGTACGGCGGCCAACGCCACCTATTTTGCAGGTTAAAGGGGGGCTGAGATATGGAAGGAATATACCGCTGGGTCAGCAATATCGTTTACTACCTGATATTTGTGACAATTATTACAAACCTTCTGCCGGCTGGAAAGTATGAAAAATACCTCAGGCTGTTTGCCGGCTGCATCCTGATACTTCTGGTTCTCCAGCCTCTGACCGGGGGGCTGAGGCTGGATGAAAAAATCAATGCAATTTTCCGGTCCGTCTCCTTTGAGAATGAAGCGGGCGAACTGAAAGGCCGGCTCGATGAGATGGAACAGAAAAGGCTGGACCGGGTGATTGGCCGGTATGAGGAAGCGGCGGAGGATGAGCTGCTCCGGCTGGCTAGAGAGGAAGGGCTTGAGGCGGCGGAGGCTTCCGTTGTGATAGAACAGGACAGCAGGAACCCTGATTTTGGAAAAGTGAAAAAAATCGTGCTGAAATTCAGGAAAGAAGATGAGGCTGAAAGCGCTCCCGCCAATTCAGGGGCCGGAGGCGGCGTGGACCGGATTACGCTGGAAGAGGTGGAGAAAGTGTCGGTACGGCTGGATAAAAAAAGTGCGGAGGGAGAGGGCGCAGAGGCGGAAGAAGTACGCAAAGAAAAACGTGACAAGAAGAATGCCGCGCCTGCTGCGGGAAAAGTTATTGCACAGCAGGAACCGTATGGGCGGGATTCGGAAGCGATCAGGCAGTTCAGACGGACGATAGCCGGTTATTATCAGATGGAGGAAGAAAATGTGGAAATCGGGCTGGAAGATTAATAAAGACTGGGTGAAGGGAAAAGAAAAATGGATGCTTCTGCTGGTGTGTGGACTGATTCTTCTGATTCTGTCATTTCCGCCGGGGAGCAAAAAAGACAAAGAGGAGGAGGCGGGGTCTCCGGTCGTCCAGGGGCAGCTGGTGCCGGAGGCAAAAGAAGGAGATTCGGACTCGCAGACGGCGGCCGGGAAAATATCCGGGACGCAGGAGGATGAGGAGAGGAGATACGAAAAAGAGATGGAACAGCGTGTGAAGGATATTCTTAAAAACGTGGATGGAGTGGGAGAGGTTGACGTGATGCTTACGCTCAAGTCATCCAAAGAAAAGGTTCTCCATGTAGACAGGGACAGGAGCCGTTCCACCACGGAGGAAAAAGACAGCGCGGGCGGTACCAGAAAATCACAGACAGAGGAGATGAAAGAGTCGTCACTGACGACAGGAACGTCGGGAACTCAGGAGCCGGTAATTGAAAAAGAATTGCAGCCTGAAATAGAAGGAATCATCATCAGCGCCCGGGGCGGAGGCAGCGCTCAGGTAAAAGCAGAAATTTCCGAAGCAATGGAAGCATTATTTGGGCTCCCGGCACATAAAATAAAAGTATTAAAGCGGGTGGAATAAAGGAGCATAAAGTTATGAAGATGAAAAGAATCTTTAGGAGAAACCAGATAATCATTACCACACTTGCCATCATGATTGCAGCAGCAGGGTACCTGAATTATTCAGGAAAGAAAGAAGTAGCGGGCGGAGACGTCTATGAGGCCGGGGTGACAGAGATTTCCGATGAGGATATATTGGCAGAGAACCAGGCTGTATCGGGCGGAGCTGCCGGCCAGAATGCTGAAAATGTGTCATCCGGTGATGTGAACGGAGATGGCGGACAGTTACAGGAGATTGCAAGTCTCGACGATCCGAACGAGGGTGACAGCGCCCTTACCGGTTCCGATCAGGCAGACGGAAGCTCATCCATCGACAATCCGGGAGAAGCCGTACTGACCGGCGGAACCAGCGTAACGGATTACATAGCCAATGTCCAGCTGAACAGGGAGCAGGTTCGCGCAAAGAGCAAAGAGACATTGATGAGCATAATTAATAATGAAAGTGTGGATGCGGCATCGAAAGAAGCGGCAACCCAGAGCCTGATGGCCCTGTCTGCAATTGCTGAAAAGGAAAATGCGGCAGAAACGCTTCTGATGGCAAAAGGATTTGCCGACCCGGTTGTCAGCATCACGGACGGAAAAGTAGACGTTGTCATTAATGCGTCCAGCATCACCGATCCGCAGCGCGCCCAGATTGAAGATATTGTAAAAAGAAAAACAGAAACAGGAGCTGAGAATATCGTTATCACTCTGATGAATCTCCAGGAATAATCGGAATTATGGACTAAAAATGCGCCAAAGAGGGAAAACTCCTTTGCAAACCACAGCCTTTTTGATATAATGGAATTATCATGTGGATTCAGGAGGAAACAGAGGTGTCGAAAGAGATGGAAGATAGAAATACCCATATATTATATGAAAAAGACAAGATCGGCGAGGTACAGATTGCAGATGAAGTAGTGGCAATCATAGCCGGACTGGCAGCAACCGAGGTAGAAGGCGTGGATTCCATGGCCGGCAATATTACCAACGAACTGGTGGGTAAGCTTGGCATGAAGAATCTGAGCAAGGGAGTCAAGGTGACGGTGACGGAAGAACACGTGAGCGTGGATCTGTCCCTGAATATGAAGTACGGCTACAGCATCCCTGCTGTCAGCGAGAAGGTACAGGATAAGGTGAAGACTGCCATTGAGAACATGACGGGACTGACGGTTTTGGAGGTAAATATCAAGATCGCAGGCGTTAATATGGATGAGAATAAGTAGGCGGTAAAGAAACCGTAAAGAATACCAGAATCCCAAAGTAATCTCTTTTTTATTCTTGACTGCCATGGCGACATGTGGTAAGATGAAGCCGTTAAAAGGGAGTAGTTGCAACATGTAATCAACATACCCTGGGCCGGATTGACGGGTCCATGGTTACATGCCTGTATGATTTGTAGAGGAACAAGACTTTTAGCATATGAAAATATGCTGAAAGTCTTTTTTATTTAACAGGAAAGTTCACCTGTTAAATAAAAACCGCTCCGCGGAGGATCGCACTGCGGCGGTAGGGAATAATGTCGCCGAAGCGACCCGCCGCAGGCGGAGAATCCCGCGAGCGGGATTCTTTCTTGTTTAACAGGAAAGTTATCCTGTTAAATAAAAACCGCTGTATCATTCAATACATAAGAAATATCCTCTAAGGTATGTTTTCCGGATTCTGTGTGAACAATCTAATTGGCTGACAGGAACTCGGCGGTTTTTTGGAAGCCGGTTGTAACAATTCATGCTGTCAGAACTGTTACCGCCGGTTTCGAGCAGGGATTGATTGCAGAGAGCAGCGCCCAACAGTTAGGAAGAAAATGCTGATTAAGCAAATTTAAGGAGGAAGATTCATGGATTTTTTACTGGAAGGTATTTTGGCGATTACGCCCCAACAGCTTGTAATGTACGTTGTAGGTATCCTGCTTATCTGGTTAGCCGTGAAAAAAGAGTATGAGCCGGCACTGCTTCTGCCGATGGGGTTTGGTGCCATATTAGTAAACCTGCCGTTGTCCGGCGTCATTGATCAGGTTATGCCGGGAATCGGAGAGACACATGGTGTTATAGAGTGGCTGTTCCAGACTACAATTGAGGCGTCCGAAGCGCTGCCGATCCTGTTATTTATCGGTATCGGCGCGATGATTGACTTTGGCCCGCTTCTTTCGCAGCCTGTTATGTTTTTATTCGGTGCCGCCGCACAGTTTGGCATCTTCTTTGCCATCTGCGTAGCGACATTAATGGGATTCGATTTAAAGGATGCGGCTTCCATCGGTATTATCGGTGCTGCCGACGGTCCTACATCTATTCTGGTATCACAGATAATGCGTTCCGACTATGTCGGAGCGATAGCGGTTGCGGCCTATTCCTATATGGCTCTTGTGCCGATTATCCAGCCGTTTGCCATCCGTCTTGTAACAACGAAAAAAGAACGTCAGATTCATATGACATACAGCCCGAAGGCGGTTTCAAGGTCAACGAAGATTGCTTTCCCGATTATCGTTACCATCATTGTAGGCCTTATCTCACCGGCATCCGTGGCTCTGGTGGGCTTCCTGATGTTTGGTAATCTGATCAGGGAGTGCGGCGTATTACAGTCGCTTTCCGATACGGCACAGAATGAGCTTGCAAACCTGATAACACTGCTGTTGGGTATTACGATTTCCTTCAGTATGAGGGCAGATGCATTCGTACGTGTAGATACGCTGATGATCATGGGTATCGGACTTGTTGCGTTCATATTTGATTCCATCGGCGGTGTGCTTTTTGCCAAATTTATTAATCTGTTTATTAAAAATAAGATTAATCCGATGATCGGTGCCGCCGGAATTTCCGCATTCCCGATGTCGGCCAGAGTTGTCCAGAAAATGGCTTCAGAAGAAGAGAAAGGCAATATTATCCTGATGCATGCGGTAGGCGCAAACGTATCCGGCCAGATTGCCTCTGTTATTGCGGGCGGACTTGTAATCAAACTTGTCAGCCAGTATCTGTAAATTGTTGAAGCAGGCAGAAAAAGGAGGATCATTTTATGTGGAATAATTTATTAATCGCTCTGGAAATAATGGGTAAGGGGATGGGCGGAATCTTTGTCGTAGTCCTTATTATAACAGTGGTAGTTATGCTGTTAAGCAAGTTGAAATAATTCAAGACAGAAGACCGGCCGCCGCAGATTTTCAGCGGCGGCTTTTGGTTGAAGGCGGTGACCTGTGCGCGTAGCGTGCAGGTTATCCTTTGAATAGAATTCCCGCGAGCGGGATTCTTACGTGTCATGTTTCATGGGTTGCTTGCTGACTGGCAGCTTTCTGGAATACGAATATTAGCTACATTATGGAACTTATATTTCTCTACCATATGCTTCTTCACACTAATCAAAATATAGCGGTAGCAGTCTGCTATGCCGCCGGCAAAGGAACCCGTATTACCCTCATTTAACTGCTTAAGCGCCAGAATGACTTGCTTATTGAGATGGGAAAGCGTATGCTTTTTAGCCGGATAGTAAGCAAAATGATGTCCCCATTCAAGAAGATGATTGGTTTGAGATAAAATAACACATAAAGGTTTTAAAGAGGTATGTTTCATTATGGTTTCTAAAATAACTGCTAAATGAACAGAGCCTGAAGAAGTAAATCTATCTGTTAACTCGTCTATTTCCTCTCTGGTAAACTGCGGTGCTGCAGCTAAAGCCGCCGGGCGGATAATTAATATCATCAGCTGCAGGGCGTGAAGGTAACGCAATGCCTTTTCTGCATATCCGCAATTAAGAGCCAGACGATGAAGTTTCGTATCATCTGGTTCTATAACTACAGTGCCTTTACCGTTTAAAGTCTTTACAAATCCTCTTTGTTCGAGTTCTGACAATGCCTTTCTGACTGTTGATATTGAGACATCGTACTGTCTGGCCAGCTGCTTTTCGTAAGGAAGATACATTCCGACAGCATATTCCCCAAGGCCAATTTTCAGATTCAGTTCGTCGACAATTTTTGAGTAGTAGTAATCATGGCCGCGCATGGGATTCCACGAAAATGACAGACCGGTTTGAGTTGGACAATCTGGCGCCGTATCTGACAAGTATTTTAAAGTACTTTCAATAGAATCCGTAAGATTTTGATACATATATGATAATTGTTCCTGTTTTGCAAATGGCTCACTGCCTTTCAATATATCTATAATAACTCCTGTTACAGATACCGAACCCTGTAAAAAGCATTCAGAGAAATAAGGGCATTCTTCCGTGAAAAATGTGAGTTTATTGTAAAGGTCAAAGGTTGAATAAAGCTCGCTGAACAATTCATTTCCGCCGATTTTTAGTATGTCTGCCCCAAAGCTGGATGGAACGCGCCATCCTCCGGCCGCCCTCCCTAAACGTGATTCTCTTACAGCTTGTTTATAGTGAGGCAGAAACTCTAATTCGCAGTTCTGTGAGGCAAAAACCAGGAGCGGAGGGATAATCAGCCCAAAAGTCTGATATACCTGTATAATATTGTCTTTTTGCTTTAAAATATCTGTCAGAGTGTCCGATACACCAGAGATATCTCTTTTAAAAGTAACGGTTGGCGCAAGACGCGGTTGAATTTCAATAAAATTTTCTTCCCGCAATGTGTCAAAAACACGGTTAATTGTGTATCTGCTTACATGGAACTGCTCACAAAGCATTCTTGAAGAGGGAAGACACTTTCCATAAGGTATCTGGCCGGACAAAATACGCTGCTTAATTTCGTTATATACAAATATGTATTTTGTTTCTTCTTGTTTCATAACCTGCCTCCTATCTGTCTGAATTATATCATGAGAAAGCTATTTTGTCAGTATTAGAGGACACAAACCTATTTGCATACCTGACCAATATGAATGTTGCCATTATATAAGGATAACATTTATAATAAAACCGTAAATTTATCAGGGAAAGAGTTTCAGTATTATGGAAAAACAAAAAATCTTAATCGTCGATGATTCAGAGATGAACCGCTCTCTTTTGGCGGATATCCTGGAAGAGCAATATGATGTGGTGGAGGCTGAGAATGGTGTGGAAGCAATTTCTCTTCTCTCGCGGCAAAGAGCCGATTTTTCCCTTCTGCTTCTGGACATTATGATGCCTGAAATGGATGGATTTGAAGTATTAGCCTACATAAACAAATACCACTGGAATGACACCTTTGCCGTTATTATGATTTCTGCCGATGATTCCCCCGCAAATATAAAGCGGGCTTACGACTTGGGCGCATTTGACTATATCAGCCGTCCTTTTGATTCGACCATTGTACAGCGCCGGATTTCCAATACGATGTTTTTATATGCAAGGCAGCAGCGTCTTGAGAAAATTATCGCAGAACAATTCCATGAGCAGGAGAAAAATAATAAGCTGATGATTTCAATCCTGTCTCATATTGTGGAATTTCGGAATGGAGAGAGCGGCTTACATATCCTGCATGTCAATACGATTACTAAGTATCTGCTAAAGCAGCTTGTCCGGCGTACCGAGCAGTATCCCTTGTCCAAAGCTGATATTTCCTTAATCAGTACGGCTTCAGCGCTGCATGATATTGGAAAAATCGCAATTTCCGATACAATATTGAATAAACCTGGACGTCTTACGGAAGAGGAGTTTGAAGTGATGAAAACCCATTCGATGGTCGGCGCTAACATGCTTTTAGACCTGCCCGTTGAGCAGCAGGAGGCTCCGCTTGTCAAAGTAGCTTCTGAGATTTGCCGGTGGCACCACGAACGGTATGATGGAAACGGTTATCCGGACGGGCTTAAGGGAGACGAAATTCCCATAGCCGCCCAGGTGGTCGCGCTGGCCGACGTATATGATGCCCTGACCAGTGAGCGGTGTTATAAGAAAGCTTATTCACATAAAGAAGCTTTGAACATGATTTTGGAAGGACAATGCGGAGCATTTAATCCGACTCTTTTACTGTGTCTGCAAGAGATTGCGGATACGCTGGAAAGTGAGCTGACTGATAATTCCCCTGAACAGGAGACTAAAAATATTCAGGATATAAGAAATAAAATAGACTATGACAGGTTGTTTTCCTATGAAAAATATACCTTCCTGTCCCGCAAACAGCGGCACCTGCAATTATTATATATTGATTCATTAACCAGTGTCTATAACCGTCGTTATTATGACGAGCATTTTCAAGGCTCAGATAATATTCAGGCGATGGTCGTAATAGATGTGGATAACTTTAAGCATATCAATGATAATTACGGCCATGACGTAGGCGATATTGTGCTGCAGAACATTGCACAAACTGTCTTATCCTGTGTGCGAAAGACAGATGCCGTAATCCGATATGGCGGCGATGAATTTGTAATTATCTTTTTTAGTATTCCTGCCAATATATTTGAGAAAAAACTGGAGAGGATTCGGTATTCTGTCGATAGTCTGATCATTGACGGCCATCCCGAATTACATATGACAGTAAGTATAGGCGGGGTATATGGAACAGGAACTGCAAAAGGACTTTTCAAGGCTGCAGACAGTATGATGTATCAATCAAAAAACACGAAAAACAAAGTGACTATATGTTATCTTGATGAGAATAAAGACATCGCGGACAATATCTAAAACGGAGGAAAAGTGATTATGAACCTGAAAGATTGCTATTTAAAATTTGGCGGCGATTTTGATGAGGTACTGGGCAGACTGCGTCGGGAACAGACCGTCCGGAAATTTGTATTTAAATTCCTGGACGATAAAAGCTTCAGCTTATTTGAAGCGTCTATGGTGAAAAAGGACTATTCCGAGGCCCTCCGAGCCGTTCATACACTCAAAGGTATTTGCCAGAATCTTTCTTTTACCAGATTATTTGAAAGCAGCAGTCTGACAACGACAGCGTTAAAACAAAACGACTGGAATAAGGCTGTGGATATGATGCCTCAATTATCAAATGACTACTATGAAATAGTTGATATTATTAGAGCGTATAAGAACTCCGGGGAGGAATAATGTCAATGAAAAACGGTAAAATGAAAAATACTACAACGCGTTTTTTAATAGGCAGCTTCATCGGGCTTCTGAGCTTTAGTATTATCATGTTCAGCCTGCTGGGAATTTATATGAGCCGAAAGAGTGAAAAGGCTGTTTATGAAATCGGGGAAATTTATATGTCCGGAATGAATAAACAAATGTCCAGACACTTTGAAACCGTCATTAAACTGCGTTTTGATCAGGCCGGCGGAATTGTATCTGTTGTCTCAACCGATACTGACGATAAAGAGCTGCTATATGAGGAACTCATTTACAGGGCACAGGTCAGGGATTTTAGTTATTTAGCACTTTGTTCCGCCGAGGGAGATTTCCAGACACTTTATGGACAGGCAATTCAGCCGCTTAACCCGGAACCTTTTGTAGAAGCATTATCACAGGGGGAACAAAGAGTCGCTGTAGGCATTGACACTGCCGGAAATGAAGTGGTATTGTTTGGCGTTGATGCTGCCTATCCAATGTCTAATGGCGACAGAAGCACCGGACTGATAGCAGCCGTTCCTCTGGAATACATTACGGATTTCCTCTCCTTAAAGGATGAAGGGCAGCTGATGTATTATCATATTATCCGGCCGGACGGTAGTTTTGTAATACAAAATCCCAACACGGAGCTGTGGAATTTCTTTGAACAGCTGCAAAAACAGTCTGATTCACCGGTGAGTGAATCATCTGCTGACAATCCGGTTGAAAAATTTAGCGTTGCTCTGAAAAAACATGAGGAATATACGGACACATTGGAAGTAAATGGTGAAGAAAGGCAAATCTATGGAATTTCATTACCTTATTCTGAGTGGTATTTAGTATCGGTGATGCCGTATAGTATATTGGACGATACCATAAATAGTCTGAGCAGCCAGCGTATGTTCATGACATTGTTGTCTTGTGCTTCTGTTTTAATCATTCTAACAGCGATTTTCCTCCGGTATTTTTCCATAACCCGTTCGCAGATGAATGAATTGGAGAAGGCCCGGCAGGCGGCTCTTGAAGCGAACAAAGCCAAAAGTGAATTTTTAGCGAATATGAGCCATGATATCCGTACACCTATGAACGCGATTGTAGGGATGACTGCGATTGCCACAGCCCACATCGATGACAGGAAGCAAGTTGAGAACTGCCTTAGAAAGATTACATTATCAAGCAAACATCTATTAGGGCTGATCAATGATGTTCTGGATATGTCTAAAATTGAAAGCGGTAAATTAACGTTAACAACGGAACAAATTTCATTAAAGGAAGTTGTTGAAGGCATAGTTAACATCATGCAGCCACAGGTTAAGACCAAAAAGCAAACCTTTGACATCCATGTTGAAAATATTTTTACAGAAAACGTATGGTGCGACGGCATACGCTTAAATCAGGTTTTGTTAAATCTTTTATCGAATGCAACGAAGTATACACCGGAGGGAGGCTCAATACAATTATCCCTCTCCGAAGAAAAATCTCCGAAAGGAGAAAATTATGTACGAATTCATATCAATGTCAGGGATAACGGAATTGGCATGTCGCCGGAATTTCTGAAAAGAATATATGAATCCTATAGCCGTGCGGATGGAACCCGGATACATAAAACCGAGGGGGCCGGTTTGGGCATGGCGATTACGAAGTACATTGTGGATGCAATGGAAGGAACCATTGAGATACAAAGCGAACCTGATAAGGGCAGCGAATTTCTTCTTACGTTTGATTTTGAAAAAGCGGACGCAATGGAAATAGATATGGTTCTTCCCGCCTGGAATATGCTGGTGGTTGATGATGACGAATTATTATGCAAGACAGCCATGGACGCGCTGAAATCCATCGGAATAAAAGCGGAATGGACATTAAGCGGAGAAAAGGCAATAGAACTGGTAATTGAACACCACAAAAAGAGAGAGGATTATCAAATTATTTTATTGGACTGGAAACTGCCCGGCATGAATGGGATTCAGGCGGCAAGAGAAATCCGGCGAAATCTGGGAGATGAAGTACCGATTCTGTTGATTTCTGCATATGACTGGAGTGAATTTGAAGCAGAGGCCCGTGAAGCCGGTATCAGCGGTTTTATTTCCAAGCCGCTTTTTAAATCTACGCTGTATCATGCTTTATGTCAGTATATGGACGTTGGAACAGAGCATGAGCAGACATGGAATCAAAATATTGATCTATCCGGACGCCGCATCCTGCTTGCCGAAGATAATGAGCTTAACTGGGAGGTGGCAAAAGAACTGCTGTCCGATTTGGGCGTGGAACTGGATTGGGCGGAGGATGGCCGGATTTGTCTTGACAAATTCCAAAAATCACCGGAGGGTTATTACGATATCATTCTTATGGACATACGAATGCCGCATATGACAGGGTATGAGGCCACACAAGCAATCCGCGGACTGGTTCATCCTGATGCCCTGTCGATTCCAATTATAGCTATGAGTGCAGATGCTTTTTCTGATGACATACAGCATTGTCTGCAGTGCGGCATGAATGCCCATATAGCAAAGCCTATCGATGTTATTGAATTAACCCGCTTATTAAAAAGATATTTAATATAAATCCGCCTCATAAAGGGAGTATCGCACAATGGCATGAAATCATTTTGATTTCGTGCCGGGAGCAATACTCCTATTTTTTTACGTCGTAAGGCTTAACCTCCACAGTCCGGCTATCGAAGTCAATAAAAAGCTGATAGGCGTACTGCCCGTCGCTGGTATCCCATACTTCCACATGTTTTGGCGTCACTTGAATCAGAATTTCCGTATCCACATGGCTGTAGGCATTGTAGCTGTTCCAGAGAAATTCCTTATAGCCTTTTTCAAAACGCTTTCCCGGTTCGTCTGCCACCAGTCCCTTGTTTTCGGCAAGGCCCTCCACCTGGATGCCGCTCCAGCACAGAGCGACCTGCGGGTTCTCAAAAAGCTGTTTTGTTTTTCTGAAGTTTTTGTCTGTTTTAAAATAGATTTTATTGTCGTAAAACAGGCAGCTTACATTTCTGACCGTCACATGGTCATTGACGCTGGTTGCAAGCGCCATAATTTTCCAGTCTCCGAGCTGACGGAACATGATTTCCACGGCTTCTTCAAATGTCAGATGTTTTTCTTTGCTGAACTTCATTATTTTTATCCTTTCATATACCGGAGAATGCCACAAACTCCATTTACCGGAAAGCAGCGGATTCACCGCGGTGCAGATTTGTCTATGGCTAATCCTGAAAACGATGCATAAAACGGAATAATTAAGTAAAGATTATTAAATACAGAACCTTCCTGTGAAACGATAACCTGCACGCTTCGCGCACAGGTCACCGTCATCAATAAAAATGCCTGAAAACAAACAGTCTTCAGGTATGCTGCAGAAAACGTCTTTCTCATCCGGACTGTCACCGCCGGTTCAGGAAGTACACAAGCTCAATAAGTCTGTGTTAAAACGTCATTTATGAGTGAAGTATATACCTGCGGTCTGAAAATGTAAAGTGTGAATTTTGAAAAAATATGAAAGACTGGACGAAAAATAGCAGACTGATTTTTGAGGTTCGTCACATACTAACAGCGTGAATGACAAACAAATGATTTAAAAGCCGAAAAGGCGGTAACAATTGTGTAAGGAGGAAGGAAAGGTGACCAGGAAAGAAAAGCTAAGAAAGTCTCTTATTGTCCTGTTCTGGGCCGGGCTTGTGGTATTAGCCGGTTCGTCGTATTTTTATATGCAGTGGTCCATTCCGGACCGTCTGAACGTGGTGGTGGACCAGGAAGAGAATTTCCATTTTTCCCTTCCGGTAAAAGTATCGTTAAAAAGCGAAAGTGAAGAGGTGGTTTTAAACAACGGCTCCAATATCCCCTCAGATGAAATACATCTGCAGTTGGATCAGCCATTTTCCCTTTATTCGGAAAATGAAGGAACATACCATCTGAACATGAAGTTGTTTGGCCTGTTCAGCTTGAAAGACATTGAGGTGGATGTCTCTGATACAAAATATGCGGTCCCCTGCGGCCTGCCCATAGGGATATATATGAAATCCGACGGTCTGATGGTGATAGGAACAGGGGAAGTTACAACGAAAAACGGCGATATTATCGATCCGGCGGACGGTGTCTTAAAATCCGGTGATTATATTGAGGCTATCAACGGTGTCCCGGCGGTCAACAAGAAGGACATGATTCAGGCCGTCAACAGCTCAGGAGGCGGCGCTCTGACGCTTTCCGTGAGGAGAGACGGGGAAGAGATGCCTGTGGAGATGACGCCCGTGGAAACGGCCGATGGTGACTTCAAGCTGGGTCTGTGGATCCGTGACGATACGCAGGGTATCGGCACAATGACCTATATAAGCACCAACGGGGAATTCGGGGCATTAGGGCACGGAATCAGCGACAGCGATACAGGAATGCTGGTGCAGACCTCGGGCGGCGAATTATATGATACCGAGATCATGGGAATTGAAAAAGGCACTTTTGGCAAACCGGGAGTCATGTCGGGTGTGATTTACTATGGGAACCAGTCTAAACTGGGAGCCATTGAAGCCAACACAAATGAAGGGATATTCGGGACTGTAAACGAAAAATTCCGCAACCGCGTAAAAAGCGAGGCAATCCCAATCGGCTACCGCCAGGATGTAAAAAAAGGGAAAGCATATGTTAGAAGCAACGTATCGGGAGAACTGAAGGATTACGAAATCGAAATACAGAAGGTTGATTATTCCACAGCCAGAAAAAGTAAAGATATGATTATCAAAGTGACGGATCCGGAACTGCTGGAGCTGACAGGAGGCATAGTGCAGGGAATGTCAGGATCGCCGATAATACAGGATGGGAAACTGATCGGAGCTGTGACCCATGTATTCATCCAGGACTCGACGAGGGGGTATGGGATATTTATTGAAAACATGCTCGAGCATTGAGTCCGGGCAGGACAGGAGGAAAAAAGATGCGATGCAGGCTTGCTTGTATGAGCATCTTTTTTGCGAGTGGCCTATGCGGCGACAAGGTGAATTGGCCGCAGGCCAAGAGAGTGCCCTCTGGAGGGAAGCCGCACAACCGCTGGTGCGCGCAGCGAACCAGCGGTTGCCGCCCGGCCGGAGTAGTGTAACGCGAAGGAACCCGCCACTCTGCCCGGTCAGTGTTCGCGAAGGAGCCTGGCAGTGAAACACAAACAACAAACCAAAAAAATTTACAGCTAAATAACAAAAAATCCCCTCTGATCCGCCCTCCAAAATCAAGTCAAATTCCGCCAAAATCCCGGGCGGCTTGACCACATCCCGTATAAATTGCCGAAGATACCGTCATCCGATCGTCAGCCGGGAACAAAATCACTCCCGGTAAATATTTTTTTAAAAGTCCGTGACATATATTCTTTCACAACATCTTGTATAAGCAATAAACGGGTTATATAATACAAAAGGGAAACCGTCAGGCAAAGGTCTTACTAGCTCTGGTATTTATTATAGAAGAAATACACCAGGTCTTGTCATCATCGGCCAAATGAAAATATGATATATCATCCCTCTCAATTCTAAACAGCAGTATTTACAATCAAAGCCGATAACATCATCTTGATTAACCCGGCAATTTATTTCACCGCGTTAGTGTGCTGCTAAATTTCCGACATCATTTTGCATCTTTCCTAAAAATGGGCTATAATAAAAAAGCCGGAAAAAGGAAATATCACGGGAGTCTACAGAATTTTATCCGGTATGACAATATGAAACCAGGAGCCAAAACCTGACATTTCGTGTCGAATTATGCGGTGAGATCGAGTTGAAAGGAAAACGGGGTCGAGTCTATAATCATCATTACCATTTAAATTTTTAGGAGGAGAGTATCATGGCAGAACTTAACATTGCAATTGCGGATGACAACAGGCAGACTTTGGAGATGCTTGGCGAAATACTGGAGAGTGAAAAAGATTATCATGTCGTTGGAAAGGCGGATAATGGTAATGAAGCATACAATATGATTATGAGAACAAAGCCGGATGTTGTCTTACTTGACATAGTTATGCCGGGAATGGACGGAATCTCGGTTATGGAGAAAGTAAAAAGCAACGAAGAATTCAAAGAAAATACATCTTTCATCATGGTTACGGCAGCCAGCAGCGAGAATCTGACAGCAGATGCTTTTAAACTGGGCGCCAGCTACTACATCATGAAGCCGTTTACGAGAGACAGCGTACTCGACAAATTAAAAAGGCTGTCAGGTTATAAAAATAAAACAACGATGCTCGCAGGAAGCAGAAAAGTGAAACCTTATGTAAATAAAACGGATTATATGGAGCAGAATCTGGAAAATGATGTAACGCAGATGCTTCATGAAATTGGCATCCCGGCGCATATTAAAGGTTATCAGTATCTAAGGGATGCTATTATTATGTCTGTCAGTGACAAGGAAATGCTGGCGTCGGTAACTAAAATCCTGTATCCGACGATTGCCAAAAAGCATCAGACTACACCAAGCCGTGTGGAGCGGGCAATCCGCCATGCGATTGAAGTGGCATGGAGCCGGGGTAAAATGGACACCATCAATGAACTGTTCGGCTACACGGTCAGCACCGGAAAGGGCAAGCCTACCAACTCAGAATTTATTGCCCTGATTGTGGATAAGATACGCCTCGACTACCGGAGAATGAATTGACAATAAAAGGTTGAAAAAGTTCTGATACTACTTTCTAAATTCATAATTCTATTGTATAATGATTATAATCATCGTGTGATGTATAACGTGAATCGTTTACAATATAAGGCAGTCGGGGAGGTAGTAGGTATGAAGAATATTCTCTTTATTGCATCAGAAGCAGTTCCGTTTATTAAGACGGGCGGGCTGGCGGACGTTGTCGGTTCGCTTCCGAAGTGTTTTGATAAAGCGTATTTTGATGTCAGGGTTATCATTCCAAAGTATCTTTGTATCAAAGAAAATCTCCGGAATGATATGAAGTATTTGAACCATTTTTATATGGATTATCTTGGTCAGAGCCGTTATGTGGGCATTTTGGAGTATGTGTATGAAGGAATCACTTTTTACTTTATTGATAATGAAAGCTACTTCTGGGGTGCGAAACCATATGGGGACTGGTATTATGATCTGGAGAAGTTTTCCTTTTTCTGCAAGGCGGCTCTGTCGTCTCTGCCTGTAATCGGGTTTAAGCCCGATGTCATACATTGCCATGACTGGCAGACCGGTCTGATTCCGGTACACTTAAAAGATAAATTCCGCGGCGGTGAGTTTTTCCGCGATATTAAATCGGTTATGACAATTCACAATCTGAAGTTTCAGGGTGTTTGGGACGTTAAGACGATTCAGCGTTTCTCCGAACTGCCTGATTACTATTTCACACCTGATAAACTGGAAGCATACAAAGACGGCAATATGTTAAAGGGCGGCCTTGTTTTTGCTGACGCGATCACTACCGTCAGCAATACGTATGCGGATGAAATAAAGACCCCGTTTTACGGGGAAGGCCTGGATGGGCTGATGAGAGCCAGGAGCAACAGCCTGAGAGGAATTTTAAACGGCATCGATTATGATGAGTTCAATCCTGAGACAGATACGATGATTGCGCAGAATTATAATGCGAGAACGTTCCGCAAAGAAAAGGCGAAGAATAAGAAAGAGCTTCAGGCGCAGCTCGGCCTGGTTCAGGATGAGAAAAAATTTATGATAGGCATCGTTTCCCGCCTCACGGATCAGAAAGGTTTCGATTTGATTCAGTTCGCGATGGATGAGATTTGCTCGGATGATGTGCAGCTTGTGATTCTGGGTACCGGAGATGAGAAGTATGAGAACATGTTCCGCCATTATGACTGGAAATATAATGACAGGGTATCGGCCAATATTTATTATTCCGAAGAGATGTCTCATAAGATATACGCTGCCTGTGATGCCTTTTTAATGCCTTCACTGTTTGAACCCTGCGGTTTAAGCCAGCTGATGGCGCTCCGATACGGAACGGTACCGATCGTCCGTGAGACAGGCGGTCTGAAAGACACGGTTTGGCCATACAACGAATATGAAGGCACGGGAACCGGTTTTTCATTTGCCAATTACAATGCACATGAGATGCTGGACTGTATCCGTTATGCGAAATATGTATATTATAATAAAAAACGCGAGTGGAATAAGATTGTGGACCGGGGCATGGCGGCAGATTTTTCCTGGCATGCATCTGCGATGAAGTATCAGGAACTTTATGACTGGCTGATTGGATATTAAGGAGAGCGATGAAAGCGTGGGACAGATAAGACTGAGCAGGCAGGAGAGGGAAGCGGCCAGACGATGGGCGGAGGATAACAACTGGGCTGCACGGGGAGAGTATAAAAAAGACGTCGGATATATGGACTGTGTCAAAGATATTCTGGAAGATCCCGTTTTTCAGTCAATGGATAATTACTTCCAGCACGGGAACACTACCTGTAAAGAACATTGCATCCGTGTCTCTTACATGAGCTACAGAATGTGCAGGAGATACGGGTGGGACTACAGACAGGCGGCGAGGGCAGCTCTTCTCCACGATTTATTTCTTTATGACTGGCATACCCATGCGAAGGAGACCGGCGAATATTTCCATGGCTTCACCCATCCCAGAACGGCGATGAGGAATGCCGAGATATATTTCCAGGTTACGGAGATGGAGAAGAATATGATACTCCGTCATATGTGGCCCCTGACCCCGATCCCTCCAAAATATAAAGAAGGCTATACTATCATTTACGCCGATAAATTCTGCGGCCTTGTGGAAGTCGGAGCGCGGATGAAGGACTGGTTCCTTTATAATCTGCATCCGGCTTGGAGCAGAAGGTAAAAAATGGAGAGCGGTTTTTCGGTTTTACACTGCCTTCAACAAGAGTCCGGCTGTCGGCCGGACTCTTGTTGAAGGCAGTGACCTGTGAGACCGGCGTACAGGTTACCGCTGACCTGCGGTGAAAGAACCGCGGAATACTTACAGATTCGGCAATGATAAAAGGAAAATACAGGAGATAAACATGACATTTTTTCAGCAAGTAACCGGTAACCAGACATTAATGAGCGGTGTGGCAGGATGGGTGATCGCCCAGGTTCTCAAGACACTGCTTGATATAGCATTGAACCGCTCTTTTAACCCGGAACGGATTTTCGGTTCAGGCGGAATGCCCAGTTCCCACTCCTCCACCATGTGCGCATTGACAACAGCGGCGGGGATGAGATACGGGGGCGGAAGCTTTGAATTTGCAGTCTGTTTTATTATGTCAATGGTTGTAATGTATGACGCTATCGGCGTCAGGCAGGAGACTGGCAAACAGGCGAAGGTATTAAACCGGCTTTTATTTGATGATTTCCTGAAGCTGGACGGCGTGGTGCTGCAGGAAAAATTAAAGGAGTACGTTGGACATACCCCGATTCAGGTTGCTGCCGGTGCGATATTGGGAGTGATAATTGCTGTGGTTATGGATCCGATGTTTATTTAATCTGAATAATTATAACAGAGAAAGCTCACATTGTGGGCTTTCTGTTTTGTTGAAGACGGCGGTTGTTAAAAAATTGCTACAACATTATTGATTTATGTATTAATTCATATTATACTGGAAAAAATTATTAGGAAGTTTCCGGCAGGGGACAACGATGCGAGACTGAAAGGACGGGAATTTGCGAATGAAGACTACAGTAGATTTATATTTCTGGATTAACTGTTTTTTTACTTTTAGCCTGATTGGCTATATTCTGGAGTGTATTGTTCTGACGGTGGAAAACAGGAAACCTGTTTATAACCGAGGATTTGGTCATGGGCCTTTTTGCATTATCTATGGTTTTGGAGCCGTTGGGGCGGCTGTTTTACTTAGACCGGTTTCTGATGACATGGTAAAGCTTTATTTTGCCAGTATGCTGATGGCAACAACGATGGAGCTTATCACGGCGAAAATAATGATTCGTCTGTTCGGAGCATTCTGGTGGGATTACAGTAAGAAGAGGTGTAATTATAAAGGGATCATCTGCCTTGAGAGCAGCCTGGGATGGGGCCTTTTAGGTATTATCTTCTTCCGGATCCTGAATGTCCAGGTGCAGAATACGGTTGCGAGAATACCTTCCCATGTGGGGAAATATGTGGCCCTGGCGCTGCTGTTTTTCTATGTATTTGACTTCTTCTACAGCTTCAGGCTGGAACTTCGTGAAAAGAATTGTGAAGATAACCGTGAGATAATCGGCAGGATGAAGATAAACTGACCGGGGAGTTGACAGATTATAAAATAAGGTATGGTTTAGGGCGCAGAACGGAAGATTCCGGAGTGCGTCCTTTTCATTGTCCGCGCCCTTGTGTTCAGAGGGGCTTTTATGGTATAAATAAGAGGATGGCAAGGCATAAAACGATAACCAACAATGGGAGAACAGGAAGAAGATATGGATAATATAAGAGTAGTGCTGGCTTCTGCATCGCCGAGAAGGGAAGAACTGCTCCGGCAGATAGGAATTATACCGGAAGTGATACCGAGCGAGATAGAGGAAAAAGTGACGGAGAAAGAGCCGGATCGGGTAGTAACCGAGCTGTCGAGGCAAAAGGCAGAGGAGGTTGCCGCGAGGCTTGGTGAAACCGATACCCAAACGACCGTTGTCGTCGGATCGGATACCGTTGTCTATGCAAACGGAGAGATTCTGGGAAAACCGGCGGATGAAGCCGATGCGGCCCGAATGCTCCGGATGCTTCAGGGAGACAGCCATTACGTGTATACAGGAGTAACGCTGATAGCCGGAAATAAAAAAAGAAGCTTTGCAGTGGAAACCAGGGTGGACGTATACCCGATGTCGGAAAAGGAAATCGAAAGCTACATTGCCTGCAAAGAGTCGGACGATAAGGCGGGAGCATATGGAATACAGGGCAGGTTTGCCGCATATATCAGAGGCATTGACGGTTCCTACACGAATGTGATGGGACTTCCGGCAGGAAGAGTGTATCAGGAAATGAAACAGCTATTGGAGGACAGGAATGATTAAATTAATTGTATCGGATATAGACGGTACTCTCGTAAAAGACGGGGAAAACCAGATTAATCCGGAGATTTTTGATGTCATTATGGAACTGAAAAAGAAAAAGAAGATTCATTTTGCGGCTGCCAGCGGGCGTCAGGCCGCCAGCATAGAATATACGTTTTCACCCATAAAGAAGGAGATTTTTTATGTGGCGGAGAATGGCTCCTATCTGGGATGCTACGGAAGAAATCTTTTTCTTTATCCCATTGAGCGGGCACTTGCCGATTCCATTGCAGTGGATATCAGAAAAGATCCGGAGCTGGAAGTGATGGTTAGCGGGGCAAAGGGAACTTATCTGGAGACAAAGGACAGGGAATTTATCGACTGGATGACGAAGGGATATCATTTCAATATTATAGAAGTTGAGGATGTCACGAAAGTCGATGACGAGATTATCAAAGTAGCGGCATACAGAAAAGACGGGATCAGCCATGCCACGGAAGGTTTTTTTAACAAGTACGGCGACCGGCTGAAGATGACGGTGTCGGGTGACATGTGGATGGACTGCATGGCTTCTGAAGTCAATAAGGGCGAGGCGGTGAAGACGCTTCAGGAGAGTCTGGGGATTGCGCCGGAAGAGACGATGGCATTTGGCGATCAGTTAAATGACATTGAGATGCTGAAACGGGCCTACTACAGCTTTGCAGTGGGAAATGCCAGAGATGAGGTTAAGAATGCCGCGAGATTTCAGGCAGATCTCAATGTAAATGACGGAGTCATGAAAATACTGAAATTATTATTATAACTTTTCACCACAATCAACGGTGTTTTTTAGATTATCACGACAGGAGCTGAAATTGGATAATATGATATGTGGAAATAGAAACAGAACAAGCCCGGCGCCGTTTAGAATGCCGGTGCTGCTTCTGGCCCTCTGCCTCCTATTTCTGGCCGGATGCGGCCAGGGGGCATCTATGCCGGCCGGCAGGAAGAGTGAGAAGGGATATTCCCTTCCGGAGATCATGGTGATTGCCATGACAGAGCAAAACCGCTATGAGGAAATCTGCACGGATCAGATATGGAATGTGGAGATAGCGGAGGAAGGGGAGAATTTTGCCTCTTATCTGACCGGACAGATTAAAAATTTTATGGAAGAGCTGAAAATCATGAATCTCCTGGCACAGGACAGGAATATGTCACTTTCGCCGGAAGAGCGTTCAGAGATGGCGGCGGCAGCGGCGGAATACTTTGGAAATCTTACCGCGGAAGATATCGAGCATATGGGTGTCAGCGAGGAGGACGTGAGAGCAGTATTTGAAGATTACTGTCTGGCTGAGAAGCTGGTGGAGGAGCTGACAAAGGGCATAGATCTGGAGGTCAGTGACAGTGAGGCGAAGGTTATTACGGTGATGCAGGCTGAAACAGCCGACAGACAGACGGCGGAGAACCTCAGTCTGGCTGCGGCGCAGGAGAATGCGGATTTTGAAAAATGCGCCAGTGATGCAGGCCTGTCTGCCACTACCAGACAACTGGGGAGAAAGGAAGAATCCCAGGAGTTTGAAGATGCGGCGTTTGCGCTGTCTGCCGGGCAGGTTAGCCAGGTGATTGAGTCGAATGGAACCTATTATGTGATTAAGTGCATCAGCGATTATGACGAAGAGGCTACAGCGGCAAGAAAGAAAATCATCTTCGAGGAACGCAAGAGAAAAGCGTTCAAGGAGATTTATGACAGCTTTCGGGAAGGAATCAACCTGACCTATTCGGGGGATCCCTGGAATAAGCTGGAGCTTGGGTCCGGACGGTACGCGGCAGGTGCGGATTTCTTTGAAATTTACAGAAAGTATTCAGGAAAATAACGGGCGAAAGGCTGGACAGAGAATGGAAGAACGTCAACGTGGTCAGAGCAGAAGAAATCCGAAAAGCAGAAGACGGCAGAGAGGCCCGGCAGCCGGGTGGCTTGTTCTATTGCTGGTTGCGGCAGCGGCGGCGGCAGTTTCGGTGTTTTTTCTGCGCCATCTGAAGGTGCAGGAAGAAGAGAGGGCCAAAACGAGGGATTCCTCGGAGGCTGTGGTGACAGAGTACTTCCCCGGTGACGACAGAAACGAAGCGGCAAAAGATTCGGCTGCCTCTGAAGAAAATCTGGAAGGGAAAACGCCGATGACAGTCGAAGAAGCGCTGCAAGAGATGACACTCAGGGAAAAGGTGCTGCAATTATTTATGGTGACGCCGGAGGCTCTTACCGGGGTAGACGAGGTCTATGCTGCCGGAGCTAAGACGGAAGAATCAATCCGCGAATATCCGGTCGGGGGAATCGTCTATTTTAAGCAGAATCTGCGTTCACCGGATCAGGTGAAAGATATGCTCACGAGAACACAGAAATATTTCAGGGACAATACTGGAATCGAAGCTTTTCTGGCGGTGGATGAAGAGGGAGGACAGGTTTCCAGAATCAGCGGAAGAGAAGAATTTGGCATTGCGTCATTTCCTGATATGAGTGAGATCGGGGCCTCGGGTGAACCGCAGAAGGCATATGAAGTTGGAGATAAAATCGGAACTTATCTGGCTGATCTGGGCTTTAATATGGATTTTGCCCCGGTAGCAGATGTGCTGACCAATCCGGAGAATACCGTTGTGGCCAGGCGTTCTTTCGGAACAGACGGAGCTGTGACGGCAGCATTTTCCAACGAAGTGGTCAAGGGACTGCAGGCTCATGGCATAAGCGCTGTCCTGAAGCACTTTCCGGGGCATGGCGGCACAACGGCGGACAGCCATGACGGATATGCAGCCACAGAACGTACGCTCGAGGAACTGATGGCGGAAGATTTTGTACCCTTTCTGGAGGGCGGCCGAGCCGGGGCACGGTTCATCATGTCCGGCCATATTGCCGCGCCTGCCGTGACCGGCGACAATACGCCGGCATCCATGTCACCAAAGATGATAACGGAGATTTTGCGCGGGACCCTGGGATATGACGGTATCATCATCACAGACGCCCTCAATATGGGGGCAGTCACCTCGTCATACAGTTCCGCTGATGCGGCCGTCAGGGCATTGCAGGCGGGGAATGACATGCTGCTGATGCCGGAAAATTTTCAGGAGGCATACCAGGGAGTCCTGACGGCGGTGGAAAACGGGACGCTCTCGGAGGAACGGATTAATCAGTCGGTGGAGCGGATCCTAAAGGTGAAGTTTCATTGAGGCAGGGAGCAGACGGGGCGTGCCGTTCAGCGTAACAGTTCAGCTTTTATACTATGCAAGGAATGCTCTGGTAAGCTGCGCCAGCGCCCACTGATCCTTTATGCCCATCAACTCGCGTGACGAATGCATCGCGAGTATTGGCGCCCCGGCATCAACGGCAGGCATGGTCATCATACAGGAGGAGATGCTTCCCAGAGTGGAACCTCCTCTGATATCGGAGCGGTTGGAAAATTTCCTGTATGGAATGATATTTTGGCGGCACAGCTCTTCGACGACACTGACGTAGGATGCATCTGTGGCATAGGCCTGGGATACGGCCAGCTTCAGGGCAACGCCCTCATTCAGGCTGATGCGGTCTTTGGGATCATACTTTTCCGCCTGATTGGGGTGCAGGGCATGGGCAACATCGAGGGAGAGCAGGAATCCGCCAAATAATGCATCCAGAAAAGAACTCCGGCCGTAACCAAGGCTCAGATAAAGCTTTTCCAGAACGCGTTCCATAAGCGGTGATGCGGCTCCCTGTTTTGTACTGCTTCCAATCTCTTCATTATCATATAAGACGGCGGCGCTTATGCCGTGTTCCCTGCGGCTGTTCATGATCCCGCTCAGGCAGGCATGGACCGAGGTGAGGTTGTCAAGGCGCGGAGAAGACAGCATCTCACCATGAATGCCCAGCCGGCAGGGAGTGTCACAGTTATAAATGTAAAATTGATAATCCAGAATATCATCCTTACTGCAGCCTGTTTCTTCTGCCAGCAGATCCAGGAAAAAAGAGTCTTTATTCAATGTCTCATCCAGAACAGCCAAAAGCGGCTGCATATCTTTCTGCGGATTTAATTCCACCCCTTTGTTTACTTCACGGTTAAAATGTATTGCCAGGTTGGGCACGGTCAGAAGCGGGCGGGCGAAGTCTACCAGCAGAACCTCAGGATGGAAGGGATCCGGGCTTCGCAGGCATACTTTACCGGCCATCGACAGAGGACGGTCCAGCCATGTATTAAGTATCGGCCCGCCATATACGGATACGTTCAGTTTTGCGTATGAGCCGCATGTCAGCTCAGGGGACGGCTTTACCATCAGGCAGGGCCAGTCGGTATGGGAGGCGGCGATGCGCAGGGACGGCACCCCTGATTCGGCGGCAGTGATATCCCTGCCGATCACGAAAGCGGCAAGCGTGGTGTCAAAAATGTTGACAAAATAGCCCATGCCGGCTTTGGGGAACCAGGCGGCATCCAGCTTCAATTCTTCAAAGCCCCGCCCCTTCAGAAGCTCTGCCGAATACTGAACTGTATGAAACGGAGAAACCCCGGCATTTAAATGCGCGGTCAGTTCCTCAATGTCTTTCGAATATAAATTGTAATTCATGTGAAAATCCTCCTTGAATTTTTATGGCCGGCCCGGAAGGAGAAAACAGCGTGCTTCCCACCGCCGGTACTGCTACAAGTATAAAGAATAGCAGGAAAATATGCAATATTTAGTTAAGCAGGTGAGGACGCCGCCGCAGGCCAGCGGACGGGGTGGTGTGGTGTGTATATGAGTCTTTCGCCCCGGGGGAAGATTGTCGTAATTTGGGGCTGCGGGCGAAGATAAAGTCTGCGGAGCACGCTCCCGCTCTGTGAAATGCATCGCGCTGCTAGGCTCGAAAAGACCTCGCCAATCAGCGATGGATTTAGGCGGCATGACCTCGCTAATCAGCGATGGATTTAGGCGGCATCCGCAGACTTTGTCTTCCCCTCCGCCCCAAGGTCAGGGATTCGCCGGGACGAAAGACTTAAGGCCAAAGGTATCTCCCGTCCACTGGCCTGCGGCCGCTGAATGTCTCATGCGTTAAGTGCGGGCGCGGACCTTGTCGCGGAGCGGAATCAAAGGCGAAAGAATAACTGGCAGCGGCAGTTCCCTCCCCCCTTTGAGACTGGAGACAATCAGCGTCCGGAGCGGACCGGGTCCGGTGCCGCAAAAATTATCGCCTGAGTCTTCCGTCCCCGGCGATAATCTGGGCCGGGGAAGTAGGCGGAATCAATTGCGGAGGGGA
>NZ_KE992946.1:74814-82888 GCF_000466485.1 [Clostridium] symbiosum ATCC 14940
GGACATGGTCCGTTCCGGACGCGTCCTCCATTCTTAATTAATCTCCATACAGTAATGAGAAAATCCGTTGCATGAACTCCCAGGGTGCGGTAGAATGGATAGGACAGTGCGAAACTGCCACAGAATGGAGGGGATGGAGGGAAATTATGGTTGCATTACGAATTGAAGATATGAAAGTATTTACGAAAAAATTATTTATTGGGGAAACATTCGACCGTTTTCTGGTGAGGGAAGCCAGTATCGTTACGTTTAACAGCTTCACCATCGACGGCAGGGTGAGACAGGGGTATTACTCCGAAGAGGAACTGGAGGCGGGAAAAATTGAAAATTACTCGTCATGGAAGACGCTGCGTCCATTTTGCTTCTCATTAATCAAAGGCAGCAAGCTGCCGGAGAGCTTTGCAATTGTTTTTAAATTACCGCCGGACAATACGGAAAAGTTTTTAAAGGACAGAAATTCATCCTGGCTGCCGGAACAGGTCGGAGGTCTTTTTATCAATATCAGGTATGAGGATCAGGTTTTATACTGTGTCACCGGACTCTCCATGAATCAGTTTACAATGGACAGATCGCTGGAGAGGGAATGGGACGATTCAGTAAAGGCATTTTTACGTAAAGAGGAAATTGTTTTTGAGGAAGGCTAGAGCCTGTATGAAAATCCATTCCCGCCATCTGCACGCCTCACTTCGCGGCATATTTGGCCCAAATTCGCTTACCGTAGCCCACTACGCCGCGCTCATTCGGGCCAAATCTCCCACAAAGTGTGACGCATATCTGACGGAAAACAATTTTCAGACACAATCTATTAAAACGATTTAATATCAGTTGAGACAAGGAGAACGATATGAAGAAAAAATTATTTGCGGCAGCATTGGTGATGTTCAGTATGACTACGGCTTTTCCGGCTTATGCGGCGGGATGGCAGAAGGATCCGTCGGGCTGGAGATGGCAGAGGGACGATGAAACATTTGTCACCAACGGCTGGGAATGGCTGGACGGCAATCAGGATCAGATTGCGGAATGCTATTATTTTGACCAGTATGGATATATGATGAGGAATACGCAGACACCGGACGGACATCAGGTTAACCCGGACGGGTCCTGGGTGGTAGACGGCGTTGTGCAGTCGAGGAACGTCGGAGCCAACGGGAATGAGGCCGGGAATGCCGGAACACTGACAGACCACAGTTATTCCAATGAGTGGCTGGGATACCGTCTGGAGCTTTTGGCGCCGGCGAAGTTTGCATATAAAGATAAGAATGAAGAGTTGCTTACAGTCAGAGTCAGCCCGCTGGGAGAGGCCCTGACTGCGGCAACGGTTGATATGGGATTCATGAAAAAACAGGATGGATGGAATCTTGAGAATTATGTGGATTATTATGTGAACCTGCTCAGGACTGCCGGATACGGAGACGTGAAGACAGAGGCGGGAGCCGTACTGGGAGACGGTAATACTTATACCGCAATATCCGGTAAAACTGCGGAAGGCACAGGCAGGGAATATTATATCAGGATATCCGGTGATTACCTGATTCTTTTTACTGCAGATTACGCAGATGGATATAAAGAGGCTGCCGCTTCGGTGATGGCAGCCGTAAAACCGTACTAAACGATAACCTGCACGCTCCGTGCACAGGTCACCGCCTTTAATAAAGAGATGCCGTAACAGTTCATGATGTCTGAACTCTTACGGCATTCCTGCTTTTTATAAGGAAAGAGTAATACGGAAAGAGGGTGCTGCAGAACCGGTATTATCCAGTTCTGCAGCACCCTCTTTCACCTTAATGGGTAATAATGTATTTACAGAAAAGAGCAGGTATCTGCTTATTCTGATCCCAGATAGACTGGTATTCGGAAAATGCGACCGGACAGGTGGAACGGCCGACCTCAATCGTGAGGCCCGGAACCGGATTTCCTTTTTTCTGGAGCCAGTCTTTATAACCGCCGACGCCTTTGCTGGCGAGTACCTGATAGCCGGTGACCCCGGACGCGGCCAGTGCCATGTCGTATGATTCCGCCGCTTTCTGGTTTCCTTCCGTATCCCAGTAAAGCACTCTGCCCATTGCATGGTAATTGATGACGGCAGAGAATGCGTTCTGCTGGGCCAGATTTGCCAGCGCCTGTGATTCCGGCTCGGACAGAGGGGAAGGCCCTTTATAGTCCGTAAAGGAATTATGGTTCAGTGTCGGATTTAACGTATCCCAGCCGGCATCAAAGTTATGATTCAGATCCACGCCGCGTGCATTGCTCTTCCAGCGGGTCAGATATTCTTCATAGCTCAGGGCGGTGCGGGCGTCTGCGATATCCAGTGTATAGCAGTTCTGGATGGTCTGACGCAGCTCTTCGGAGCGGATAGCGCTTTCGCCGAACTGGCTCAATGTGACACCGTCAGGGTTTGCCATTGGAATATAATGGACGGCTACATTATTCAGTACGGAAGACAGCGGCTGGTCATTATAGGTTCCGGTATCATAAAATGCAAGCATATATTCAAGCTGCTGCATCATAAGAGGAACCACAATATATTCTCTTGCATGGATGGCTCCCTGAAACAGAATCTTTTTTGGCGCAGCCGGATTTCCGATTATGATATCATAAATATTCCTGCCGTCGAGAGACTGGCCGATGACATTAATTGTCATGCGGTTCCCATAGCGGGCGGCGAGGGCGCTGATATCATACTCCATCTGTTCATAGGAGTACTTGTCGACCGGTTTTACAACCGGATCGGAGAGGCGCTGGTTGTAGTAGCTGTTATCTACCGGAACCTCAGCTCCCGGCCCGCTTCCCGGACCCGGAGACGGAGTCGTCAGAGAGGTATCATCAGCCGGACCGGCATAAGCGATTCCCGCAAATACACTGGAAAAGGCCAGTGAGAGCGAAATATATCCGACAGCAGCGCTTTTTTTCAAAAAACACTGTAGTTTTTTTCTGTGATTCATATTAGAGAGTCCTCCTTATTTTGTATGACTTAACCATTATAGAAGTTCCGACTTTGAATGTCAACGAGCTGGAAAAAACTGAAAGAAAAACGCAAGGAATGGAAAAGAAATGCAATTAAAATTACTAGCACTCAATTCAAATGAGTGCTAATTTTCTATTGACATCTGAGGCATGAGGTATTAGAATAATAAATGCCCGGTGGACTGAGAAATGGTGAAGTTTCTGTTCAAAGCCACTATTTTGCGGGGAATTTCCGTGCGCAACCGCACATCCCGGGTTACACGGAGCATGACAAAGTAATTAATTAAAAGAAATACAAATATACGAATAGCAAAGGAGTGTTCATTATGGCAGCTAAGACAGGCAGCTTATCAATCAACAGCGAGAATATTTTCCCAATCATAAAGAAATGGCTCTACTCGGATCATGATATCTTTTACAGGGAATTAATTTCCAATGGCTGTGACGCAATCACAAAGCTTAAAAAACTGGAACTGATGGGGGAATTTGTAAAACCGGAGGAGCTGGAGTATAAGATTCAGGTAACGGTGGATTCCAATGCGAAGACGATTTCCGTGGAAGATAACGGTATCGGTATGACAGCGGAGGAAGTGGAAGAATACATCAACCAGATTGCATTTTCCGGGGCCCAGGATTTCCTGGAAAAGTATAAGGATAAAGCCAATGAGGATCAGATTATCGGCCATTTCGGCCTGGGCTTTTATTCCGCATTCATGGTAGCCGACAGAGTCGTTATCGACACCCTGTCCTATAAGGAAGGGGCTAAGCCAGTTCACTGGGAGTCCGAGGGCGGTACGGAATTTGCCATGGACGAAGGCGATAAGACAGGCAATGGTACGAGGATTACTCTTTATCTGAATGAAGACAGCAACGAGTTCTGTAATGAATACAGGGCGCGTGAAGTAATCCAGAAGTACTGTGCATTCATGCCGGTAGAAATTTTCCTGGATAATGCGTCGGCAGAGCCGCAGTATGAGACAATTGAGAAGGATGAGCTGACTGAGAAGGACACAATTGTAGAAACTGTAATCGAAGAGGCTAAGACCGAGGAAAAGGAGAATGAAGACGGGACAAAAGAGACCGTTGAAATTTCCCCGCGGACAGAGAAATACAAAATTCTGAAGCGGCCGGTGGCACTGAATGATATTAACCCGCTGTGGAATAAGCATCCGAATGAATGCACAGAGGAGGAATACAAGGAATTTTACCGCAAGGTATTCATGGACTTTAAAGAGCCGCTGTTCTGGATCCATCTGAACATGGACTATCCGTTTAACTTAAAGGGAATTCTCTATTTCCCGAAGATCAACATGGAATATGAGAGCCTGGAAGGTACGATTAAGCTGTACAATAACCAGGTGTTTATCGCCGACAACATCAAGGAAGTTATTCCGGAGTTCCTGATGCTTTTAAAGGGGGTAATCGACTGTCCGGATCTGCCGCTTAACGTATCGAGAAGCGCGCTTCAGAATGACGGTTTTGTCAAGAAGATTTCTGATTATATCACTAAGAAGGTGGCCGATAAGCTGTCCGGAATGTGTAAAACCGATCGTGAAACATATGAGAAGTACTGGGATGACATTGCTCCGTTTATCAAATTCGGCTGTCTCAAGGATGATAAGTTTGCCGACAAAATGGATGAGTATATTATCTTCAAGAATCTGGAAGGCAAATATCTGACGCTGAAAGACTGCGAAGAAAGAGCCAAAGAAGAAAACCACGAAAATAAGATTTTCTATGTGACCGACGAAAAAGAACAGAGCCAGTACATCAATATGTTCAAAGAGTCGGGCCAGGATGCCCTTATCCTGCCGCATAATATTGATAATCCGTTCATCGGCCGCCTGGAGCAGAAGCATGAGAACCTGAAATTCTTCCGGATCGACGCGGATGTCAATGAGACGATGAAGGAAGAAGTGGCGGAGGAAGATAAGGAGTCGTTTAAGAAGACGGAGGAAACCCTGACGGAGGTATTCCGCAAGGCGCTCGGCGACGATAAGCTTCAGGTCAAAGTGGAGAAGCTGAAAAATGAGTCCATCTCCTCGATGATCACGGTTTCAGAGGAATCCCGCCGTATGCAGGAAATGATGAAGATGTACAACATGTACGGAATGGATCCGTCCATGTTCGGAGGAAGCGGACAGGTATTGATTCTGAATGCGAATAACAATCTGGTTCAATATGTCTTAGAGCACGGCGAGGGAGAAAACACGGCAAAGATTTGCGAACAGCTTTACGATCTGGCGCTCTTAAGCCATGGTTCCCTGACACCGGAGAGAATGACGAACTTTATAGCAAGAACCAATGAGATTATGGGAATGCTGGCTAAATAACATTCCGTAACTTCAGGCGGGAATCGTTCCAGGCGGGAGAATAATCCGGCCGGGAATGTTTCCCGCCTGATTTGTTTTTTAACAATATTATTTTGTCAAAACTTACAAAATGTGTTGTTGGATTTTGTGGATTGGATCACGTACAATTGAACCATCAAAAAAAGCAAAGGACAGAGGCCGGCCATGGGGGCCGCATCCTTTGCAGACTAAAGAAATGAGGGGGAAATATGGAACCATCCACACTGACAATAATTATTTTAATCCTTGCGGTTATATCTTTTCTGCTTGAAAAGATACCGGTCAATATGACGGTTATGCTGACACTGTGTGCCCTGGTACTGACGGGCCTGGTTACGCCGAAGGAGGCGGTAAGCGGATTTGCCAGCACGACGATTCTGATGTTAATCGGCGTGGTGATTGTCGGCAGCGCTCTGTTTGAAACGGGAGTATGTGACAAAATTGCTTCGATTGTAACTAAATATGCAAAAACGGAACGCCAGATGATTATGGCGATAATGATTTTATCCACGATTATGTCGGCCGGACTGAGCAATTCCGGTACGGTGGCAGTATTTATTCCGATTATTATCGGAATCACGGCGACGACCAGTTTTTCACGTTCTAAGCTTCTTATGTCCGCGTTTCTGGGAGCTATGGCCGGCGGCAGGCTGACGCTGGTCGGCGATGCGGCGGTTAATGTGCTGATTGGGGATCAGATTAAAGAACTGGGACAGCCGTTTGGATTCTTTGAGATTTCGAAAATCGGCATTCCCCTTACCGTCATAATGCTTTTGTATATGTATTTTATCGGTTATAAATTTCTGCCGGATATCAAGATATACAATGATGAAAGCCAGATTTTTACGGAAAAGGCGCCGAAGGATGTACCCAGATGGAAACAGGTGGTCTCCGTGGTAATCCTGCTCTGTGTATTTGTAGGAATGATTTTTGAGGACAGGACAGGCATACCATCTTATATGGTGGCAATCATGGGTGCGGTTGCCGACGTGCTTTTTGGGATTTTTACGGAGAAGCAGGCATATCAGCTTATCAGCATCAAGACCGTAATTCTGCTCGGCGGTATGACGCCTCTGGCTACAGCGCTTAAGAATACCGGTGCCGCACAGATTATGGCCGATATGCTGATACGCATTATCGGCGGTTCTACAAATGTGTATTACATAACCATTGTTATTTTTATTCTGACTTGCGTTATGACACAGTTTATGTCTAACGTTGTCACGATCACCCTGCTGATGCCGATTATCATTGCGATTGCACAGACGATTGGAGTATTCCCGTCTGCTCTGCTGATGGTGCTTTGTATTGCTTCAACTATGTCGATTTTATCACCGATTGCGTGTCCCCCGGCCAATCTGATTTATGCATATGGAGGGTACAAGTTCTCGGATTACCTGAAGAGCAATATCGGGATGGCGGTCGTATTTCTGATTGCGTGCATACTTATAATACCAATGATCTGGCCGCTTTATATTTAAAGAAGAATCGGCAGGGCCTAGCGGTTCGGGCCGGAAGCTGAGGGAGGGGAACATGGATTTACTGATTAATAATGCGGTGGCCGTTGACTTGGACACAGGCCGGGAGACAAAGTGTGCGGTCTGGATTGAAAAGGGAAGGATACAGGGAATGTCCGAACCATTAACAGGTGAGCGTGCAGATACAGCGGCTGAAATTCTGCTGGATGCGGGCGGCGCTTATATCCTGCCGGGATTGATTGATTTCCATACACATTTATATACCAAGGGAAGCGGATTCGGTTTAAACGGAGATCTCCTGCTGTCATCCGGTGTGACGATGGCCGTAGACATGGGAACAGCCGGCTGTGCCGGATATGAAGCATTCCGCCTGACGGATATCCTGCCCCGGACAATCAATATCAGGAGCTTTTTGAACCTTTCGCCGGTTGGGCAGCCGGGAGCCGGAATTTCTGAGCCTCTGGACAGGGCGGCTGTTAAAGAAGGGCTGATGGAGGAATTAATCACGAAATATGCCGATGAAATCAGAGGTATCAAAGTCAGAATCAGCCGATCGATTGTGGGGGATTTGGGGATTGCACCTTTGGAGCATGCCCTGGAACTGGGGGAGCGCTGGAAGCTCCCGGTCTGTGTCCACACAACGGATCCGCCGGTCCGGGCGGAGGAGATTGTCAGCCGCCTGCGTCCGGGAGATATATACAGCCATATGTACCACAATAAAGGGATGACGATTCTAAAGGAAGACGGCGGCGTACAGGAGGCATTTAAAAAGGCACAGAAACGCGGCGTCATCCTGGAAGTGGGAAACGGCCGGATGAACTTTAATTTTGAGGTGGCACAGCAGGCGGTGAGAGACGGGGTTTATCCCGACATCATAAGCAGTGACGCCACGGCGGCCACATTTGCCAACACACCTGCCATGAAGGATTTGGCGTTTGTTATGTCCAAGTTTTGGAACATGGGAATGCCTCTGCACCGTGTATTTGATTCGGTAACGCGGACTCCCGCCCGCTGTCTCGGCATGGAGAAGCAGGCAGGTATTCTTAAAAAGGGGAGGAGCGCGGATCTTACAATTCTCAAAGTCTGTGAACAGGATGTGGAATTTTCAGATTCCGACGGTAACGTCAGGAAGGGGACGTCTCTTCTTGTTCCCGTCATGACGGCGCTGAATGGTAAAATCGTATACCTGCAGGGGGATATTCCCCTGAGAAAAAAGCGGTTATGACTCTGTAGTACTTGGTAGCCCTGTTAAGCAGGTGAGGACGCCGCCGGAACGGCCAG
>NZ_KE992946.1:82988-83369 GCF_000466485.1 [Clostridium] symbiosum ATCC 14940
GGGTATCGCCCGTCCACTGGCCTGCGGCCGCTGATAGTCTTACGCATTAAGTGCGGGAGGCGGACCTTGTCGAGGCAACTCAGCGCATCCATATGCATTTGATATATGTTGGATATGGGATAAAGTATTTGTTAGAGTATGTTTGCTGGAAATTTGCTTTATATGATGTTTCATAAAAGATTGAGCGGAATTAAGGCCGGAAGAATATCACCGGATTTAATTCCGCTCAATTTGCTGTGATTGATGGCGGTGACCTGTGATCGGAGCGTGCAGGTTATCGTTTGAGATTTAGTTAAGCAGGTGAGGACGCCGCCAGAACGGCCAGCGGACGCTGAATGTCTCACGCCTTAAGTGTGTGGGCGGACCTTGTCGCGGCCACGC
>NZ_KE992947.1 GCF_000466485.1 [Clostridium] symbiosum ATCC 14940
ACACCGGACCTGGTCCGTTCCGGACGCGTCCTCCAAACCTCCGTTAAATCACCCTTCCATCTGCCTGCCCAAAAATCCGGCAGCCGTAGAAGCCAGTTTCACTTCCATATCTCCAAATTTCGTTCTCGGTTCCCTTCCGAGAATGGCAACGGCGCCAATCGCATCGCCCTCACAGATAATCGGAACGATTACCTGGGCCGTAGTTCCCTCCGGCTCTTCCGATACAAGAGTAATAAAGTTCTTGTCTTCTTTTACTGCCGTAATAGTCATACGCTCTGTAATCGCATTTTCGAGCTGTCTGCTGACCGGCTTCTGAAGATAATCCTTTTTAGGACCGCCTGCCACGGCAATGACCTGATCGCGGTCCGTGATACAAACCATAAGCCCGGTGGACTGGGCCATGGCCTCCGCGTACTGAACGGCAAATGCAGCCAGTTCGACCATCGGCGAATATTTCTTAAGGATAATTTCTCCTTCTCTGTCCGTAAATATTTCAAGCGGAGTACCTTCCCTGAGTCTGAGAGTACGGCGGATTTCTTTCGGAATTACCACTCTTCCCAAATCATCAATTCTTCTGACTATACCTGTAGCTTTCATACAAAAATTCCTCCATCTTACATTTTCCACATTTATCTGTATCGTTTTGCATAAATGTAGTATCTGTAAAACAGAGGAATTTATACCAGCAAATCAAATTATAATTAATTTTCTGATGCGTTTTTTTATGATTTTTTACTTATACGTTCTGTTAACGCCTGGCCGCAAACTTCGGATTATTCTTCCGATCCAGGATAACCAGGACAACTGCCAGTACTAAAAGACCGGTCAGGGTTCCAATCCAGCCATTCTGCGTAATGCCTGCTGCCAGATATCCGATTACACAGCATCCGGCCACACAAAGTACATACGGAATCTGCGTGGACACATGGTTAATGTGATCGCACTGCGCTCCTGCCGATGCCAGGATTGTCGTATCGGAAATCGGAGAAACATGATCGCCGCAGACGGCTCCTGCCAGAATTGCCGACGTGGAAATTGTCAGCGCATTCATGTTTTCAGCGCCGACTACTGCAAAGGCAATCGGAATCAGGATTCCAAACGTACCCCAGGATGTACCGGTGGAAAATGCCAGACCACAGGCTACCAGGAACATGATGGCCGGCATAAGCGCGCCTACCAGAGCGCTTCCGCCAACGACCGAACCGACATAACCTCCGATATTCAGGTAATCCGCGCTGCAGATACCGGACAGCGTCCACGCAAGGCACAGGATCATGATGGCCGGAATCATTGCTTTTATACCAATCGTAAAACTTTCGCAGAATTCATTAAAACGGATTACTTTTCTTACAAGATAGAATATGAAGATAAATACCAGCGTGAAGAAGGAACCAAGTACCAGGCTCAGCGCGGAGTCACAGTTGGCAAAAGCCTCCACAATCCCCACTCCCTCCATTATTCCTCCCGTGTACAGCATGCCGCTGATACAGAAAACTATCAGAATAATAATCGGGGCAACCAGATCGATAACCTTTCCGTTCCCTGCAATGGTGACTGCTTCCGCGTCAATCGTCTTTTCCTTTCCCTCTCTCTCCACACGCTCATTATATTTCTTCATTGCCGCAAAATCAAATCCACCGAGGATGATAAAGAGCATGAATATAATAGTAAGGATTGCATAGAGATTAAACGGAATCGTCCGCAGAAACAGGCTGAATCCATCAACACCGCTGTCTTCCGGAAGGGATGAGCCTACGGCCGCAGCCCAGCTGGATATCGGAGCGATAATGCAGATTGGGGCTGCTGTGGCATCGATAATATATGCCAGCTTTGCCCTGGTAATCTTATGCTTGTCCGTAACCGGGCGCATAACTGTACCCACAGTCAGACAGTTGAAATAATCATCGACAAAGATAAGGGAGCCTAAAAACATAGTCGCCAGAAGCGCTCCCCGCCTGCTCTTAATCGAACGTGCCGCCCATTCGCCGTATGCCCTGGATGCGCCTGATTTTGTAATCAGAGCCACTACTATGCCGAGGAATGACAGGAACAGAAGGATATTGACGTTGCCGCCAATCTTATCTCCCATAATGGAAATTACGGTTTCCACCGCATGGACCGGATTCAGCCCGGTAAAAAGGAATGCGCCTGATAGAATACCAATCAGAAGTGATAGATACACCTCTTTCGTAATCAATGCCAGTGCGATTGCTACGATTGGCGGTATCAGCGCAAATATTGTACCGCTCATAATTATAACCCCCCTGGTTTTATTTCCGCATTTAATGCGAAGTATTTTTCTATATAATAAAACGCCCCGGCGGCTTTGTCCAGCACCCCGGGGCAATTTCTTTCATATTTATGCAATTTTTATGTGTTTTTTAACGTTTTAAACCCCCTGGCCCTGTTCATGCGCCTCTTCATCAGCCATCTCCAGGGCTGTTGCTTCATATTTAGCAAGAATAATACTCTGAATCATATCGCGCGTACCGGAATTGATAGGATGTGCAATATCACGGTACTCACCATCCGCAGCTTTGCGGCTCGGCATAGCGATGAACAGCCCCTTCTCCCCTTCGATTACTTTGATGTCGTGGACTACGAATTCATTGTCCAGCGTGATGGAAACAATGGCTTTCATCTTGCCTTCTTTCTCAATTCTTCTTACTCTTACGTCCGTAATCTGCATAAACCAAACCCCTCTCCCGTCTGTTCTTTATAATGTAAATCTTTCGTTTTTCTCGATGACAATCTTTAAGTTGTCAGGTGTACCGATATGCGTCGTATTGGCACGGATTGTATCCCTGCTCTCCACAATACAGTTCTCGATTACAGTGTTGTCCCCAATATATACGTCATTTAATATAATAGAATTCTTAATTACACAGTTATTCCCAACATAGACCTTCTTGAAAAGAACTGAATTCTCCACCGTTCCGTTCAGGATACATCCGCTGGATACCAGGCTGTTTCGTATCATGGCGCCCGGATTGTACTTGGCCGGGGGCAGATCATCCACCTTGGAATAAATCTCCGGATATTCTTTAAAGAAGTAGTGTCTTACTTCCGGCTTCAGGAAATCCATATTGGTTTTGTAATAAGCGTCCACGGAAGCGATGTTGTTCCAGTAGGTCGGAAGCTTATATGCATAAATCCTCTTCAGATTCTTATAACGCACCAGAATATCGGTTACAAAATCATATCTGTCTTCCGCCGCGCAGCGTTCAATCAGTTCGATTAGCTGGCGCCTTCTTATCACGTAGATTCCGCAGGAAATCGTATTAGAGGTCGCCACCATCGGCTTCTCCTCAAAATCCGTAATACGGCCGTCATCATTCGTCTTTACAAGACCGAATCTCGTAATATCCACTTCCGGTCCCATATCTTTGCAGACAACCGTGATATCTGCCTTTTTTTCAATATGGTATTCAAGGACTTTATTATAGTCCAGTTTATAGATTCCGTCACCGCTGGCAAGCACTACATACGGTTCATGGCTCTTCTTAAGGAAGTCCAGATTCTGATAAAGCGCGTCTGCCGTGCCTCTGTACCAGTCGCTGCTCTCGGCTGTGATAGTCGGCGTGAAAACATACATACCCCCCTGCTTTCTGCCGAAATCCCACCATTTGGAAGAGCTTAAGTGTTCATTCAGGGATCGGGAATTATACTGTGTAAGTACAGCAACACTCTGTATATGAGAGTTACTCATGTTGCTCAGAGCAAAATCGACACTGCGGTAGCTGCCCGCGATAGGCATTGCAGCGATCGCCCTCTTGTTGGATAACTCTCTCATTCTCTTGCTGTTGCCGCCTGCTAAAACAATACCAATTGCTCTCATTGTACTCCACCTGCCTTTATTATGTAATCGCCGCTTTCAAGTACTCCGCCGTGGTAATCATCCGGTGTGGTCTCTCCGGAAATCGCCGTATTCCTGCCGATTCTGACTCCGGCCGGAATCGTGGAACGCTCTCCGACTACCACAAGTTCAAACTGATATACCTTCGGATCATATTTGCTTGGTGCCATCTCGCCTTCACCCAGCACTGCTCCTTCTCCTACCGTCACGTCTTCTGCGATAATGGCCTTATCCACAACGGCCCCTGCGCCGATTACGCTTCCTTTCATAATAATTGAATCTCTGACGACAGCTCCTTCTCCGATCGTAACTCCTGCTCCAATCACAGAGTTGCTGATCTCACCATACACTTCCGTACCTTCTCCAATAATACTCCTCTCAATTTTGGAATTCTCGGATATGTATTGAGGCGGAATGATATCACTCTTAGTATAAATTTTCCAGTACTCCTCATATAAGTTAAACTCGGGGATAATATCAATCAATTCCATATTGGCTTCCCAGTAAGACCCCAGGGTTCCAACATCTTTCCAATATCCGTTGTACTCATATGCAAAGATTTTCTTACTCGCCTCGTGGCAGAACGGAATAATGTGTTTACCAAAATCACATCCCGGTTCCTCCGACAGCTTGATCAGAGCATCCTTCAGTACCGGCCAGCTGAAAATATAGATACCCATGGACGCCAGGTTGCTTCTCGGATTATCCGGTTTCTCCTCAAACTCAGTAATCAGGTTATTGTCATCTGTAATGACGATACCAAAACGGCTGGCCTCCTCGATCGGCACCTGCATAGCTGCAATGGTTACATCAGCATTATTCGCTTTGTGATATTCAAGCATTACCTCATAATCCATCTTGTAGATATGGTCTCCGGAAAGAATCAATACATATTCCGGGTTATAATTCTCCATATATTCAAGGTTCTGATAGATCGCATTTGCCGTACCCGTATACCAGTCGCTTCCCTTACTTTTCTCGTAAGGAGGAAGAACCGTAACACCTCCGACATTGCGGTCAAGATCCCAAGGAATACCAATTCCGATATGCGCGTTCAGACGCAACGGCTGGTATTGTGTTAAAACTCCGACTGTGTCTACTCCGGAATTAATGCAGTTACTGAGCGGAAAATCAATAATACGGTACTTTCCGCCGAATGAAACTGCCGGCTTTGCAACCTTCTGTGTCAACACGCCGAGTCGGCTGCCTTGTCCTCCTGCTAAGAGCATTGCAATCATTTCTTTTTTAATCACGATATCACCCCTCGATGCATAGATTTGTGTAGCTATTTATGTGCTTACTATTATAGCACACTTTTCCGAAATAGTGAACAAATTTTTACTAGATTTAGTATTATTTTTGTGCATTTTCCGACATTTTCCGTGTTTCCTTTAATATATTTTTTCAAATCCCCTTCCATATATTTCCTTTTTTCTCGGAAAACCGCTAAAATACGGGAATTTCACGGGAATGTTCTATTTTATTTACTCGGTTCCGGAAAAGCTTAGTCTTCGCTAACTCATGTATTATAATTGAAAATAGCCATGAATTCTTCTGGGAATAAGTGGCACGGCACAGCAGACACAAAACAGGGAGTATCCCCCAGGCTTTTCTATGCCTGAAGGATACTCCCTGTTCATATTGTCTGTTAAGGTACTGAGCCGTGAAACTACATGCATTGAAAAAACTCACCCAGCCGTTCTGTCAGTTTCCCGGCCTCCTCATCTGTTTATTTTTTTAACTCATCCAGTACTCTCAGCACGGCACCCTGATCGGCAGATGTGACGAGAGCGGCGTATTTTTCAAGCGCCGGTGTTCTCGGTTTGGTAAGCGGCTTCACTTTTGCCAGACGCTCCCTGATTATTTCCTCCGGTACATCTAACTCAAGCCTCCTGTTCGGTATATCGATGATGATTCTGTCACCATCTTCGACTGCGGCAATCGGGCCGCCGGCCGCCGCTTCAGGAGAGATATGGCCGATGCACGGCCCCCTCGTGGAACCGGAGAACCTGCCGTCCGTAACTAGCGCACAGCTCTCATCCATCCCCCTTCCGACCAGAAGGGAAGTTGTCATATGCATCTCCCTCATGCCGGGTCCGCCTTTCGGCCCCTCGTAACGGATAACAATCACGTCCCCTGCCCTGATCCGGTCGTTTGAGACGGCATAGCTTGCATCTTCCATAGAATGGAAAACCCGCGCACGGCCTGTGAACTGGTACATGGACGGCTTCACACCCGATTTTTTAACAACCGCGCCGTCGGGAGCCAGGCTTCCGTACAGTACCGCGATTCCTCCCTCCTCATTTTTAGGCCGGCTCACCGGGTAAATCACATCGTTTTCAACCAGCGGCGTACCGCTCAGATTTTCTGTTATCGTTTTTCCCGTCACGGTCATGTGAGCCGGCTCCAGCCTGCTCTCAATCGCCTTTAATACGGCCGGGATGCCCCCGTTCTCATGCAGGACAGACATCGGATACCGGCCCGACGGCTTCAGATTACAGATATAAGGCACTTTTCTGCTGATTTCGTCGAAGTCCTTCAGGGTCAGCTTAACATCCGCCTCGTTGGCAATCGACATCAGATGGAGGACCGTATTAGTCGACGCCCCCATGGCCATCACGGCGCTGATTCCATTTAGCAGCGCCTCCCTCGTCAGAATCTTCCGGGCCGTCAGCCCTTCTTTTATCATTTCCACCGCACGCTTCCCGGACTGCTTAGCAAAACGGCGTTTCTCTGCCGATACCGCCAGCGCGGTACAGGAATGCGGAAGGGCCAGGCCCAGTATTTCAGCCAGACAGCTCATGGAGTTGGCCGTTCCCAGCATAGCGCAGGTCCCATACGTGGGGAGAGCCCGCTTTTCAATCTCCAGCAGCTCTTCCTCCGTCATTTTTCCCATCTGTGTCTGCCCGATAAATTCCCTCATATCGGTCAGTGTGATAATCTCCTTATCCTTATAGCTTCCGGCCATCATAGGCCCGCCCGGAAGAATGATTGCCGGAATATCCACTCTGGCGGCCGCCATGATCATTCCCGGCACAATCTTGTCGCAGCCGGGAAGCATCACCATTGCGTCAAAATGATGGGCTTCAATCATCATTTCTATCGCATCCGCTATATTCTCCCTGCTGGGCAGCGGATAACTCATGCCGCTGTGGCCCTGGCAGATGCCGTCGCACAGTGCAATTGTATTAAATTCCCTTGGGATTCCTCCCGCCTCCCAGATTCCCTGTTTCACATGTTTTGCAATCTCCCGCAGATGGATGTGTCCGGGCACCATCTCTGTAAAGGAATTGACGACGGCTATCAACGGTTTATGAAGGTCGTCCGTGTCAAGGCCCGTGCTGTACAACAGCGCCCTGTGCGCGGAACGTTCGATTCCATTGGTCAGCTCGCCGCTTTTATAGCTGCTGTATTCAAATTTCGATTCATCCATGCCTGCTTCCTCCTTCTCTCTTCTTACTTCTCTCTTCTTATTAAATAATATACCTCAGCAGCAAACCAATATCAAACAAGTACATTTTGAATATAAACAATATTTATCTTGTATTTCACAATTTTACATGATACACTGATCCGTAAAGTCAGTATGATCAGAAGATTAACCCGCGTTAACGGCGGGTATGATTTAGAAAGGAGAAACTCTTGCAAGCCAACCAGGAAATTTTTTTGTTAGTTGCCGAAGAGATGAGCATCAGCCGGGCGGCTCAGCGCGCCTTCGTCTCGCAGCAGTGTGTCAGCGACCATATCAAACGGATGGAACAGAATTATGGCGTCCGGCTTTTTACAAGAAAACCTCGTTTTCAGCTTACGGAGGCAGGGCAGTCCATGCTCCACTCCCTTCAAAAGATTCAGGCGATCGAGAGCAGCCTTTTGGACAGTCTGGCAAAACGGGCAGGGGGAATGAAGGGCAGCTTCACCATGGGAATCAGCGCATCCCGCGCTCAGATTTTCCTGCCCTGGGTGATTCCGGAATACTCCCGAACCTTTCCGGAGGTGGAGATCCGTTTCCTCATGAACGATACCGTTGTCCTGGCCGAAAGCCTCCGGAAAGGAAACCTGGATCTGTTTCTGGGTGTCAATACCCCATATAGCGAGGATCTGAGCTTTACGCCTTTATGCCGGGATGAGCTGTGTTTTATGATATCCGACGGACTGTTAAAACGCCGCTTCGGCAAAGAATACGCACATCTGCTTGCCGCAGAAACAGATCTCAGTCAGTTCGCGGATATCCCTTTCATCAAGAGCTATTCCACCAGTGTCGTGAACTCAGCCCTGAAGGAATACCTGGATCAGCACCATATCGATCTCTATTCCCCTTACCAGATCAGTGACACCGATACGCAGATCTCCCTGTGCGCCAAAGGCGTGGGCGCCGGAATCGGTCCCCGTATGCTGCTATCCCGGATTCACACCCATAACAGGAACTGCCCGGAGGAGGAATACATCCATATACTTCCGGTCAAAAATTTCAATAAATTCCTCCAGATTGATTTGGTTTCGTTAAACTATATTGAAAAGCCCCTCTACGTTCAGGCATTCGAGGAAATGGCGGTTCGCGCAATACAGAAGAATTATATGGCCGGGGATTTAGTAACCCCTTGAAACCACTGGAAAAATAAAGTATAATGACAGCATTGACAAGAAAATACAAAAAAGTTATATAAATGAAGGAGTCACATTATGAACTTAGTAACTGTAAGAGAGATTTACCGTTCCAGAGAAGCTTATCTCGATAAAGAAATTCAGATTGGCGGCTGGGTAAGAAGCGTCAGAGGATCAAAAGCCTTTGGTTTTGTTGTCGTCAGCGACGGAAGCTATTTTGAAACGCTGCAGATCGTTTATCATGATACACTGGAGAACTTTTCCGATATATCCAAGCTGAATGTAGGGGCTGCCATCATCGTCAAAGGTAAGCTGGTCGCCACGCCGGAAGCAAAACAGCCTTTTGAAATCCAGGCTTCTGAGATCCTGATTGAGGGTCCGTCCGCGTCCGATTATCCGCTTCAGAAGAAACGCCATACCCTTGAATACCTGAGGACGATCTCCCATCTCCGTCCCAGAACCAATACATTCCAGGCCGTATTCCGCGTACGCTCCCTGGCAGCTTACGCTATACATCAGTATTTCCAGGAGCACGATTTCGTTTATGTGCATACTCCCCTCATCACAGGAAGTGACTGTGAGGGAGCCGGCGAGATGTTCCAGGTAACTACGCTTGATCTGAATAACGTGCCGAAGACACCGGAAGGCGCCGTTGATTTTGCACAGGATTTCTTCAATAAACCGACCAACCTGACCGTAAGCGGACAGCTCAATGCCGAGACTTACGCCATGGCCTTCCGCAACGTCTATACTTTCGGACCGACCTTCCGCGCCGAGAACTCTAATACGACGCGCCATGCGGCCGAATTCTGGATGATTGAACCGGAGATGGCTTTCGCCGATTTGAATGACAATATGGCTCTTGCTGAGAGTATGTTAAAATATGTAATCCGCTATGTTCTGGAACATGCTCCGGAAGAGATGAACTTCTTTAACCAGTTTATCGACAAGGGGCTTTTAGAGAGACTGAACCATGTTCTTAATTCCGAGTTCGGCCATGTTACCTATACGGAAGCCGTAAAGCTTCTGGAAGAGCATAATGATGAGTTTGATTACAAGGTATTCTGGGGCTGTGATCTTCAGACGGAGCATGAGCGCTATCTGACAGAGAAGATCTTCCAGAAACCGGTATTCGTCACAGATTATCCGAAAGAAATCAAAGCATTCTATATGAAGATGAACGAAGACAACAAGACGGTAGCCGCCATGGACTGTCTCGTACCGGGAATCGGCGAGATTATCGGCGGAAGCCAGAGGGAAGACGACTACGACAAACTGGTGGCAAGAATGGACGAACTGGGCCTCAGGAAAGAAGATTACGGTTTTTATCTGGATCTGAGAAAATACGGTTCCACAAGGCATTCGGGCTTCGGGCTCGGATTTGAGCGCTGCGTCATGTATCTGACAGGCGTTTCCAACATCCGTGATATCATTCCGTTCCCAAGAACGGTTAATAACTGTGAATTATAGTATCGGCTTAGGAGCTGCCGCGTCGGATTTATCTGCGGCAGCTCTGTCTGGTATTAACGGCTTCTGGAAAAATTTGTAACGGTTCCGACAGGATGGGCTGTTACACAGAATTTACTATTAAAGGGGGATCATTGTGAAGTTTATACATACCGGCGATATCCACTGGGGCATGTCCCCGGACAGTGACAAACCATGGAGCAGGGAACGGGCCCGCGATATCCGCGACACGTTTGCCGCTATCATTGAAAAGACAAGAAAAACAGGGGCCGACTGCCTTTTTATCGCAGGCGATCTGTTTCACCGCCAGCCGCTGCAAAAGGATTTAAAAGAGGTCAACTACCTCTTTTCCACCATCCCCGGTGTCCGGGTTATTATAATCGCCGGAAATCATGACAGGATCCGCTTAAGCTCTGCCGTCTTAAGCTTTTCATGGTGTCCCAATGTAACCTTCATCGACAGCGAAGAACTGACAAGCTACTATTTCCGCGATATCAACACGGAGGTGACCGGCTTCAGCTACCATACTGCGGAGATTACGGAGCCGCGTCTGAACCAGGCTTATGCGCCGCATGACGGCCGGATCCATATCCTGATTGGGCACGGGGGAGACTTGAACCACACGCCGATCGACAAGGCCGCGCTGGCAGACTCCGGATTTTCTTACATAGCGCTTGGCCATATCCACAAGCCGGAAGTTCTGATTGAACGCAAGATGGCTTACTGCGGCTCCCCTGAGCCGCTGGATAAGACGGAGACAGGCGCCCACGGTATCTTCTACGGAGAGATTAACCCATCCACCCTGCTGGTTACCAAGCTTGAATTTATTCCGATGTCAAAGCTGCGCTACATCCCTTTGATTGTAAATGTCACCCCTGCCACAACCAATACGGAGCTATGCCTTAAAATGTCCCACGAGATTGACAAGCGCGGAACTGATAACATCTACCGGTTCCGGGTACGGGGAATGAGGGATCCTGATATCACATTTGATCTGGACTCCCTGCTGCTCCGCTATAAAATATCCGATATCCTGGATGAATCAGAACCGGAATATGACTTCAGCGCGCTGTTTGCCGAACATCCCAGCGATATGATCGGCTTCTATATCCGTGCGCTTCAGAAACCCGATATGAGCCCTGTGGAAAAAAAGGCGCTGTTTTACGGAATCCATGCCCTGCTTCTCACAACCGATGAAAGGAGTTAACAAAAGTGCGTTTTCTGGATTTATACATAAGCGGATTTGGTAAATTTCATAACACGTCTGTCTCCTTTGAGGACGGCATCAATATTGTCTACGGCAAGAATGAAGCAGGCAAATCCACCATTCACACCTTTATCCGCGGAATGCTCTTTGGCATCGAACGCCAGAGGGGCAGGGCCGCCAGGACGGATACCTACAGCAAGTACGAGCCATGGGAAAACAGCGGAACCTACGAAGGACAGCTGCGCCTGGAATCCGACGGTATTGTATACCGCATTGAGCGGAGCTTTCAGAAGAATAAAAAAGAATTTATCATTGTTAATGAAACCCTGGGAAAAGAGGTTGAGCCGACCAAGGCATTTATGGATGAGCTTCTGGGAGGATTAAGCGAAACAGTCTATAATAATACCATCAGCATCAGCCAGTTAAAAAGCGCCACCGAGGACGGAATGATCTCGGAGCTTAAGAATTATATTGCCAACATGAATACCTCCGGCAATATGGCCCTGAATATCACTAAGGCCACCAATTACCTAAAGGGGCAGAAAAAACAGTTTGAAACACAGCTCAGCCCCGAGGCGGCGAGAACCTACACGATGCTTTTAAGTGAAATCCGCAATATTGAAAAAGAGATTTCCTCGCCGGAATATGAGAATCAAATGCAGGAATATGTGAAGATGCGCGACAGTGTCAAAGAAGAAATTGAGTTGAACCAGCAGGAAAAGGATGAGCTGGCTGACAAAGTACTCAGAGGACGCCAGATGCTGGACGACTATGAATTTTCCGATGAGGCCTCCATTTCCGCATATTTAAATAATGCCGAAGAGATATACAGCTGCTATAATGACTCGAAAGCCGTTACGCAGAGCGGCGGAGGACGGATGGTTCCCATCATACTGTTTTTGCTGGCCGCCGCAGCCGCGGCAGGCTCCGGATACTTCCTCTACTGGTATTTTTATCCGTATAATACGCTGCTTCCTGTTCTGCCGGTTAAGCTCAAACCTTATACCACGGGTATGGCCCTGGCCATCGGCGCGGCTGTGCTGCTGGCCGGCGGATTCTTTACTCTGTTCCGCAGAAAGCGCCTTCTCAAAGAGGCAAAACTCTGTACCGCCACCCTCTCGGAGATATTCAAACGCCATTTGGGCGACAGTTCAATCAGCGATGAGGCCATGGAAGCCCTGCGTTCCCGTCTGGGCGAGTTTACAAGGCTTTGCCAGATGATGGCGAAATCAGAAGAAACACTTAAATTGCAGACGGAAAAAATCTCAACGCTGCGGGAGCGCCAGAACAATTGCAGCGAGGTGATTGAGAAACAGCAGCGTATCCAGTGGGAGCTGGAAAAGAAGCTGGAGCATCTGGCCGACTGCAAAGACAGGGCGGCCGCGCTGAAACGGATTATCACTGAGAATGAACGGCTGCGTCAGGATATCGCGGCAATTGATTTGGCCCAGGAGACGATGCAGGAGCTTTCCATGTCCATACGGGACTCTTTCGGGCTGTATCTGAATAAGACAACCTCGGAGCTGATCAGCGGCATCACCGGCGGCATTTATACCAGCATCAGCATTGATGAAAACCTGAATGCATTCCTGAATACAAAGAAAAAGCTGGTTCCACTGGAGCAGGTCAGCAGCGGCACGGCCGACCAGATTTATCTGGCGCTGAGGCTGGCTGCCGCCAAGTTTATCCAGGGCGGGGAAGACCGGATGCCTCTCGTCTTTGACGACAGCTTCGTGCTCTATGATGACGACAGGCTGCGCACGGCGCTGACATGGCTTTCCAAAGCCTGCCGGGGACAGATTATTGTATTTACCTGCCATAAGAGGGAGGGACGGATTCTGAAAGAGGCCGGAGTGGATTATAACCTGATCGAAATTTGATTTGATTTCCGATATTAGAATTGACGGACCGGCCGACGGATACGGCCGGTCCGTATAAAAAGGCATTCAGTCCGCTCCCGCGGCCGGATGCCTCTTTTTCATTGATGACGGTGACCTGTGCGCAGAGTGCAGGTTATCGTTAGATATGAACATGACCGGATTGTTACGGTTGGATTACTTTAGCCCAGATTTCCATGCTTCCGGTCTCCGGGCTATGGTCCGCGTACCGCTCCGCACAGAACGGCTCCGTCTGTAATTTATGCTTTGGAATCCATGTTCCGTAAAAATACTGCTGCGCTTTATAGAGCGCATCCATCACGAGAGCTTCAAAATTTTCCGCCTCAAAGGAGCAGACAATATATTCCCCTTCCGGAAGTTTCCACTCCCTGTATCCGGCCGCCGCTTCCGTCCCGGCCCTGGCCCCTGCAAAATAGTTAAAATACCCTGGGTCCGGGCAGGGATAAGACACTCCTATCTCCTCCTCCAGGAACAGACTGGATGTATTCTCCTTCTGTTTATGAAAGCCGCGCCACAGAAAATCCAGCGGATCAATTCCGGACTCCGTCCCCAAACCGGCTGTAAACTGAACCGGCATCGTCTTCTCCATGCCGATAAAGCGGATTGGCTCTTTCACCTGACGCCTGTTAATCTCCAGGACGATTCCGTCGGTGATGAGCGGCACGCCTTCATCAATCAGCGTATAGTGGAGCAGAAGCTCAGGCTTTGTCATCCGGTTGAGGGTTTTTGGATGGCTCCTGTATTCTTCCGGCGTCATCCCAAAGGTAGACTTAAAGGTTCTGCTGAAATGTTCGTGGGAGGAAAAACCCAGCTCCACCGCTATGTCCAAAATCCTTCTGTCCTTTGAAAGCAGGGCCTCCGTTGCTTTTGCCATCCGGCGCAGCCTGATATATTCCGCAGCCGGCTTTTTTACCAGACGCCTGAACAGCCTCTGATAATAAAAAGGCGACAACGCTGCTTTTTCCGCCAAATCCCGGATACTGAGTTCCTCGCCCAGATGTGATTCGATAAATTCGATTGATTCCTGTATTTGTTCCCATGCATGCATATTAAGCACCTCCTGTATATACAGAATACCATTTCCCGCCTGGCTGCGTTTGACTGCTGATGCCCTGTAACAAATCAGACCGCATGAGCTGTTATGATCCCCTTCTTTTTCATTTTTTATTTTTATCAAAATGCTGGTAATCTTTCGGGTTGTTCCAGTCCCCGCCCCAACGGAATCCGTGTTTGGCAAACAGTTTATACGCCAGATCCTCATGGGTTATCACATGAGGCAGTCCCGTATCCCTCTTAATATAGTCATTGGCATTGGAATGCTCCCATTTCGGCGAACCGGAGGAATAGGAAACGTAAGGGTTCTGCTGCGGGTTTATATCAATCGCTCTGCCATACGCATGATTCGACAGATTTCCGCCCCCGGAGATTTCGCGGTAGCAGAAGGCCGATGTGTTATTCTCATCGATAGACGCGGAATCTGAAGTCTCCGCATCTCCTGTCCAGTAGTTGTCTATCAGATACATAGACTGAATCTGATACCCGGAACGGAATAATTCCTTGAATATGCTTATCACATCATCCTGTATATCCTTGTTAACGATCATTTCCCCCACCTGAATCCGGCCGTCGTAATTATAATGCGGCATCTTCAGGTACCGCAGGGAACTGAGCGGCACATAGGGATTATCACGGTAAGATTTCCCGTCAATGCGCTGGTGCAGGTTATCCCCCTCCTCGATCTGCCAGCTCATAAAATAGCGGTCGAGATGGTCAAAATCGATCTGCTCCGTATCAAGAACCGTACCGGGCGCCAGGCCGCTGAGACTTTCCAGCCGTACCGGCTGTGTTTCCGGTTCCGTTACAGGTTCCGTTTCCGGTTCTGTCTCATGCCCTGTTTCTGCTCCGGACTCTGTCTCCAGCTCTGTTCCAGTCCCTGTTTCTGTTCCGGTCTCTGCTCCGGTTTCATTCTTATACTGCTCCTCTTTCCCCGGCCCAGTCATTCCGCCGCTGCCTGCCGACGGCTCACCGCTCCCCGTCACCCCGGCTGGTGCCGCGGATGCGCCGCTGTCACCGGTTCCGCTTGTCTTTTTACCAATGTAAACCACTGCAGCCACAATTAATAATACCACCAGTATTCCGGCAAGTATCCATGTCGTATCAACTCCGCTTCGGTTCTTATGCACGCTGCGGTTTTCTCTGTCTTTCTTGTTCATTTTTTATATTCTCCCTAATTAGTTAAGCAGGTGAGGACGCCGTCGGTACGGCCAGCGGACGGGGCGGTGGTGGGCGTATATGAGTCTTTCGTCCCGGGGAAAACCTGAACCGGGGAAGTAGGCGGAATCAATTGCGGAGGGGACCTGGGAGTCCGCCGGTGCTTAGCGAGGTCCTTCACGAGCTTAGCATTCCGATGCGCACTCCAAAGAGTGCAAACGGTCCCCGCAGCAATTCATTCCGGCCGAATTCCCCCCTCATGACAACCTTCCACGGGGACGGAAGACTCAGACAGATACCCTCACCACACCGGACATGGTTCCGGACGCGTCCTCCAAACCTCAGTTAAATCTCCATTATGTGAACTTCCTCTAATTATACAGACACCATACCTGCCTGGCAATAAAAAAAGTTTACAAAAAAGCGCTTTAAAAGCTGCCGCAAGCTCTTAAAACGCCTATCATACTAAAACTTTGTCGCCGCCTATTTCCCCCCGATGCAAAAGGAGACGCCTCTCCCTTTCATTGCCATGGCCAGAAAAGGGAGAGCCAGGAAACTGCGCAGGAATGCCAGCATGACCCCTTGTATATATGGTGTTTTAGCACTTTTCATTTTTCACGCCGCCTTAGAAGAAGATGAAACCGATTGCTGCCGCCATGATTAAAGACAGGACCGTCCGCTCAAACCAAATCAGGAAGATATCCTTCATTTTTACAGGTATGTCCGTGGACAGCAGACAGGGAATGGAAGCCGAAAAGAATAAAATGGCCGATACGCTTGTCACCGCAATCGTAAACTTCGTAACCATATCGCTCTTCACCACCAGCATGGACGGTAGGAACATTTCGGCAATTTCAATTGCCGCCGCTTTTGCTGCCAGCATTGGCTCAGGCAGACGCAAAAGCCAGGTTACCGGATAGAAGAGGTAGCCCACCGCATCGAAAAACGGCGTATATTCAGCTACCAGCATACCGGCCAGACCGATTACCAGGATGCTTGCCGTGACGGCGGAGGACATCTTAATCGCATCTCCTAAGTAATATTCTTTCAGGTAATGGGAAAGCGGTTTTGACTCCCGTGCCTGTCTGATTCCGGCATGCCAGGCACGCTTAAACAGAGGCTCGCTGTAATCCATTGTGCTGTCCGCTTTTTTCTCATAGTAAGCATTGGGAATACCGGCTATGGGATAAATCCTGGCCGTAACAGCAGTCACGAAGAAGGTTACAAAAAAGCAGGCAAAGAAATACAGCGTCCAATGCTCCATAAATCCAAGGGTATTGGCAATGACAATTAAAAAGGAGATCGATACGGTTGAAAAGCCGGTAGCAATGATGACGCTCTCTTTTGCACTGTACACTCCTTTTTTATACAGGTCGTTAGTCAGAAGCACTGCCAGGGCATAGCCGCCGGAGAAGGACACCACCGCGTCGATAGCGCTCTCTCCCGGTGTTTTCCATATCTTTCTCATGACCGGCTGCATGAATGCACTGATGAATTCCACCAGGCCGAAGTTCAGGAGCATTACGTAAGCCACTCCTGTCACGGGTATCATGAGGGCAATCGGCACCACCACACTGTTGAATAAGAACGGAACCATGTCTGCACGCATGATCGATTCCGGTCCGATTTGAAACACTGCCATGATTCCAATTACGGTCCCCAGAAGCTTAATGGCGGTAAATACAAAATTAAATTTGGAAGTCTTATAGCTTCCGTTGACAATTGGCATGATACCGCCTGCCATAACCATCAGCAGAGTGAAATATGGTATCACCGGCCCGCAGGTTTTCTTGATTAAGTTGATAATATGCTGAATCGGGATAACCGATACGCCTCCTATGTCGACATTTACAAAAAACATGATTGCCCCGATCCCAGAAAAAAGAATAAACTTCAGAACCGCCGCATTGTAACTCCCTTTTGTACTCTCCATTTTAAATCCCCCTTATAAATCTCCCATCCGTATCCCGTGTGTCTTTTCCTCGTACTCTTTTTTATTTGCCGTCAGCCTGCCTGCATTTTTGTATACCGGCGCATCCTCTATCTTACCGGCAAACGGGTACTGTACATTAAAATATCTGAGTGAATTCAGGTGCTGGTCACGGCCGTACTCCCGTTTCAGCACCACACCGGAAAAATCCAGCGTCTTTGTGACCAGTGCCGGGGTCTCCGGGCATTGCAGGACAATCTGTCCTTCCGGATCTGCGATAATGGAATTTCCGCAGCAGGTTGATGCCCCAAGCTGGCCGGTACCGCATGTCCAAATATAGAACAGTTCATTCTCCAACGCCCTGGCTCTCGGTATAATCTCAGGCACATGGCGGTATTCGATCGGGTCCAGAGCCGGACAGAGAATCAGCTCTGCTCCTTTCAGCGCCAGCGTCCTGGAAATCTCGGGAAAAAACTGATCATAACATATCTGCAGCCCGACTGTAATCCCCTTCTCCTGAATTTCAAAAATACAGTAGTCCTCCGTTTCGTTGCTGGGCGCCGATATCTCTCCGGGCCGGAACGGTACTTTTTTCCTGTACCGGCATAGTAACGTGCCGTCCGGCCCGAAAACCGGGCAGGTATTGTAGGCTTCCCCATCCTTAAGCCCCTCCGCCTTCTCCGCAAAAGTTCCCGGCACCAGATATACACGGTGTTTTTTAGCCAGACTGCTTAATAATTGAATAGCCCCGTCCTCCATGGTAATAGGGAGCTTGCTTATCCCGAACTCCACGCCGACGATTAGCTCCGGCCTGACATATCCCATCATCAGATTTTCAACCGACTCCTCAATCACTCTCAGATTTGTATCCAGGTCAGCTGTAATTGTATGCTGCATAATGGAGACATTTAAAAAACGGTTTTCCATAGTATTGCTCCTTTCCTTATTAACATCATTTTAAGGTGTAATGCCGCTTGAATGTCAACTGTTCATAAATAAATCTTTTCTTTTATTTATCCTTGTTTTATAAGGATAAAAATGTTAAAGTTAACTTGAATGTTTAAGTATTAAGGAAGGAAACATGAGCATGAATGATAAATATACGATTGCCGATATAAGCCGTTTTCTAAATATCTCCAAATCCGCCCTCCGGTACTATGACTCGATTGGCCTGTGCAAGCCGTCCGCCAGAGACAGCCAGACCGGATACCGATATTATGAATATAACCAGTTATTTCAGCTCAATATGATTGGAAAACTAAAAAAGCTCAAACTGAGCCTGGAGCAGATCAAGGCTCACAGCAGCGCCAAAAATGTGGCTTCCCTGGAAAAGCTGCTGCTGGAACGGCGCAGCATCATAGCTGCCGAGCTGGCAGAGCTTCAGGAGCTGAACCGGCAGAATGAGGAATTGATCAATAAAATCGAACTGGCCCGGCGCAAATCCTCCTCCTTTGAGCTGCGCCGCTGTCCGGAGAGGTATCTTTACCGCATGAATATTAATTTCGCCAGCAGCGATTTATACGCCTGCATCAAGCTTCTCTATTCTTCCTATATCCGGGATTTACACAACCGGCCTTCCTATGATAAGGGGGATATCGTGCTTGAGATTCATCAGGAAAACGTGGAAAACGGCCATTTCCTTACTTATAACTCCATTGGCTTTTTCGTGGAGCCTTCCCCGGGCGTGGAGGGCACACGGCTTTGCGTCATCCCGGCCGGAACCTTTATCGTGGCCTGTCATGCCGGAAGCTACCAGACCATCTCAAAGACTTACCGGAAGCTGTGGAATTATATTAAGAAACAGGGGCTGACCGTCACAGGCAACTCCGTAGAAACATCTATTATCAATATCTCAATGACAAATAATCCAAAGGAGTTTGTCACGGAGATCCAAATACCGGTAGAAATGCCCTGAAACGGGGACAGATGAAATAATATAAGAAGCCAAAAATCCGGGGCCTCCTGAATGCAGACTCAGGCTCCGGCCTCAGCCTTCAGACTGATTCCTGTGACACACAAAAGGCTGCGGTACCTGTGACCGACATGTCACAGTGCCCACAGCCCTTTTTATGCAATTACTTCAATAACTTTAATATAACCTTCAATATAACTAATTATCTGTATTTTTCCAGTTTGCGTCCGGCTACCCAGCCCTTTGTCATCCATGCCACAATCCACATAACCGCTACAATTGCAAAACAAGCGACCGTGACAATCCATGAACCGGCTGTCCCCATCGTGGTAATCAGAATCGGCGGGATAACCTGCAGGCCTATGATAATGGGACGGTTAAAGATATCTGAGATACCGGAGTCTTCTATTCCCCGGCTCTTCAGATCCGGATCCACAACGCGCTGCAGCAATACACCTGTGGCGGCAACACCGGTGGCATGTCCCCACATCATCATGTTGCGCTCAAACCAGTCTTCCTCCGATGATTTTCCGCCAATCCAGAGAAACCACAGCCATGTGGCGGCAAATCCAAGAGCACATATCACAATCAACGGAACCGCATAATTCATAACTACGGTCAGGTTCAGGGAACCGATGCCTGATATCATCAGAAAATCAGTTGCCGTTCCCTGAATGCGCTGAATGGAGCCGCGATCCACATACTTGTATGCTCCGCTCTTGTTCAAAAGTGAATTGATAATCAATCCCGCAAACAGGGAAAGACAGAATTCCGGGATGGATACTTTGTAGTTGAAAGCCGACTGTGTCCAGCCTGCAAACCAGGCGGAAGCCATATATCCAAGCCACGAGGCAAAAAGAACAATACCGAGATGGTATCCCAGCGGATCGAGGCAGATTGAAGCCACGGTCCCCTTGGAGGTTGACTTCTGGTTCTCAGGCGGTACAAGTCCGGTTCTCATATCAATCGGAAGCTCACTCGGATTTTCCACATAATGTGTATATCCCTTGCGTGTTCCCCAGTTGATAATTAAAATTCCTGTGATAATTCCTCCCACAATTCCGATGGTTGCACAGGTATATCCCAAATCCGTCATGTCGGGCACGCCAAGATCGGCCAGCGATTTCCCGACTGCAGCAGCCGTTCCGTGGCCTCCATAGAAGCCGGTGGCCATCATCAGGCCGAAATTTTCATTCAGAGCAGGATACAGCTTTGTCAGCACCGTGATCGTTACCAGCATGCCGATGCCGTACTGGAGTACGGCGATACCGGAAATATTAAAAAACATACCCATGATCTTGGATCCGGACATAGCCCCTTTCTTAGGCCTGTCCCCAATGGGCGTAGCAGCGAAAACCAGCACGATCAGAACGCTGGCGTAAGTTCCAAAGGAACTGGACAGCGGGAGAATCCTGCATACCTCCCACGGACTTTTCGGGCCCAGTAACAGAGCCAGGACACCGGCTAAAACAGCCGGCGGGATCAATGCCTTCTGCAGACATTTTACCTTAGCCCGCAAAAATTCCCCAATCAGCAGCAGCGTTCCCATAATCGCTGCGTCAACCATCACCTGCCATATGGCAGAACTCATAGTCAATTCCATATAACTCATACCTCCTCACAGAAAGTCACATCAAATATGTACCAGGCTCATTAACTATAAAACCTTATTTCATTAAATCCATTCTATACGGCGGAATCATCGCTGCCTTCAAACAGCTTCAGGTTCCCGTCTCTGTCAAAAGGGACCTCCATAAATCCGCTTTCCACACGAATCGGACGGCAGGCAGCATCGATAGCGGCTCCTGACATATAAATCTCTTCCAGATGCTTTGTGTCGGGGATGATAACCATCCGGATCTCTTCCTTCTTTATTTTTCCGCACAGCTTGACACATGCCTGAAATACGGCCCTGTCATTCTCCACCACCATCGGAAGCCGGGAGCTGTTGGGTTCCGTGGAAGTCAGTGTATTGACGTAGGTGCTGCCGAAATCAATCTGTTCATACATATGCCTGGGGATAAAGTCGGCTAATCCCATACCGTTGGCGTTTCCCTCCGATTTTTCCGTTATGTTCAGTACGCCCAGCTTTATCGTCCTGGGACCGCCCCCCGCGGCATTCGTATGGAACCGGCCCACAATGTTGGTATCCATCCCGGTTCCGCTGATCTCCTTTCCAATCTCCCCCACTATCAGCACATCGATTTCATTAAGTGCAAGTCTGGCCATCTTATTCCAGGCATCCTGCAGATAATCAGGTTCATCGGCCATAATCTCTTCTTTTCGGGAAACATGTATCTTGGCAAGTCGGCCATAACCGTTCTCGATGGTAGAGACGCCGCAGATTACATTGAGCTGCTCCAAAGCAACGGAAGCGACGGCTATGATATTTTCCGCCATATTCTCATACCGGAGAAAATGGGTTGCTTCCGCCCCCTTCTGTTTCGCAAGACCTATGGCAAGCATCTTTACAAGACCACTTTCATAACGTCCCCGAAAGGAGGTATGGGGTTTTACCCGGTTGAACAGAATGATCCCGTCGGCCTCACAGGCATTCTTGTCAATATATACGCCAAGTCCCTGCCTCGTGGTGCCAATCTGGTTCACCTCCATATTGGAAACAACCGGTGCGCCTATGGTTTCCTCTGTGATTCCGTACTTTTCCAGCACCAGCTCCTGCCCTCTCGCCGTCGCTCCTCCATGACTCCCCATCGATGGTACCAGAAAAGGAATGCCTCCCTTTTCCTTCACAAAAGCTACAATTGTCTTGAGCAGCGGCACATATCCGTCGATTCCGCGGCTGCCGCAGGTTATCGCGATTCTCGATCCCTTTTTAATGGGAAGATTCTTTTCCTCTAATAGTCTTTTAAGCTCCCCTTCCGGATCCTCCAGCTCCTCCCTGTTAAAAAACTGGCGTACCCTGGCCACCCCGGGTATCTCGAAATTCTGCAAAAGCTGATTAATTTCTGTAGATATGGTAACTCCCCCTTTCTTATATTGTTACGGCAGTCAATCCTTAACCGGAGATCATCTCCTGCCCCGCCGAATAGGGCGCCGGAACCAGATTTCGAAAGGATTTGTTCAAAAAGTGGCTGATCTCTCCTTCCGTGGCAAATAAGAAATCAAAGGGCTTATTAAAATATCTGCAATATGCCCGGCACTCGCCCGGATAAAAACTGCCGTTCAAAACCTTACGGCTGTAATCGCTGCGACTGACGCCTATAATTTCCCCCATGTCCTGTTCCGTGAGACGAAAAAATTCTTTTTGGCCCAACAAATTGGGATACATATGTAGCACTCCTCCTTTCTTGGCGTATCGCCAAATCACAGTGTCATTATATTCTCAATTCGCCAATATGTCAAGATATCAGGGGGGATTTTGTTGACGATACGCCAACCATATGATATGATTCAGGCGAAGGTGAGGTGTCGTAATGAGTTTTACCGAAAGGTTAAAAGAAGCGAGAATTTCCGTCGGATACACACAGCAGCAGGTAGCCGATGCCATGGGGATCACGAACAGCACTTACTGCGGCTACGAGACGGGAAAAAGGCAGCCTGATGTGGCGAAGATAAAGCAATTGGCAAAAATATTAAAAACCTCCGGTGATTTTCTTCTGGAAACCGGTTTTGTCCCTGTGGGCAGCGAGGAAGATAAGACAGATATTTCCTGCTGCCATGAAGACTACGTTGCGGATATATTTGCGAATTTCGAACTTTTAGATAATGATTATAAGAATGTTGTGGAGAATCTGATTATCCAGCTGCTGGATATCCAGAAGAAGAATCAGCAGTCACAAACTAATAAAAAGTAAGCGAACTGCAAAAGTTCAGAGTTGAAATAGCCGTCAAATGGTCTGTGAAGGTAACATTTCAGACAGGTCTGCGCATTTGCTGCGCGGACCGTGCGAAAAGGCAGCGGCTGCAAGCATCCGGCTCATCGCGCAGCGATTTTCATTGAAGGCGGTGGCCTGTGCGCGGAGCGTGCAGGTTATCGTAAGCCGGATGCCGTAACAGTCCATGCTGTCCGAACTGTTACCCGTGGAGCAGAATAAGATAAATATTCTGCCTTCACAGCCATTATTCCGTGATGGTTTTTACATAAAATCCCGGGACAGGCATACAGTGCGGCGGGGGCTATCCGGCAGGCCAAGCTAAGCCTTTATTCCCTCTATAATTTTCCCATCCTTGCCTTCCACCACCACAAGCTCTCTCTGGGCATTCTGGTCACTGTCCTTGTACATCATCGCGTACCGCTTCGGCGGTGTTCCCGTCAGCTTTTTAAAGGTTCGGATGAAGTGTTCATTATTCCGGAAACCTACATTTTCTCCAACCTCCTGGACCCGCATCCCGTTTCGAAGCAAAGACCTGGCTTTCAAAATCCGGCAGTTGATGACATAATCCATCAGGCTGAACCCGGTGCCTTCTTTAAAAATATGGCACAGGTGGTATTTACTCATATAAAATGCATCGGCAATAGACTGGGTCGTCATGGCCTCCCCCAGATGTTCCTGTATATAGGTAAGGATCGGCGCCACCTTATCGAGACTAGGATTTGTATGTACCTCCCCGTCCTCGGCCTCATTGAAATGCGAAAAACAGGTCAGCAAAAAGGTCAGCAATGTGATCGTCTGTCTGATATCCCCGCCAAACTCATTTCCGAAATCCTCGGCAAGCTTGCCATACAGACTTTCCAGATATTTTGTGGCCTCCTCCGTCAGCGTCGCGACCAGGCCGGAGCGCTTGCTTCTCGCCTGGAAATTACTCTGAAGGGAGGAAAATTCGTGCAGCATTTCTGATGAAATATGAAAAACCATACAGCGGTACTCTTCGTTGGCAACACTCCGGTGGAGAATCGATGAATCGATCAAAAAAAGCTGTCCCCTGTACAGGGGAAACACCTCCGGTTCAAGAAAAAATACGCCTTCCCCAGCGATACACAGCACAATCTCAATGTCCTCATGAAAATGGGGACGATCCATGGAGTAGGTGTCATTCTTGCTGATATGTACCTCATATTGACATTGTATCATTCCGCCACTTGCTCCTCTCATTTCTACTTCTTACAGTCTATCGACTTCTGTTCTCCGATACAAGTACTTTTCTTTTTCAACACAAGATACATCATTAAATAGGCAATTTTTTTACAAAAATGACAGATTTCAAGCGCAATAACTGCACTATCTTATGTTTTTATTGTCTTTTTCTGCCATTGAAAATTCCATGCCTTCCACTTTCTGCGTCAGCCATTTTATTACAATTGCACTATCAGTTCCAGCAAAAGATGATATATTCCACTAATTTTTCTTATATTGCATTTATTTTTATTTTTTCTACCTTAATATTATATGAATTTTATGGCAAATCCCAACAGCAAGATACATCAGTTTTATCCTAAGCAAATGCAGGTATTTGCAGATGAAAGATGATATAAATAAATCATAAAGTTGATGCGCAAAAACTTAAAAACACACAGGGGATATTAATTAAATGGGAGGTAACATTATGACACTATGGACAGTCTTTACAGACGTCTGCCTTATGGGAATGGTATTTTTGGCAGGCCAGATACTCAGGGCGAAGGTAAAATTTTTTCAAAAGTTCCTGATACCGCCTGCGCTGATTGCCGGGTTCCTGGCTCTGATTTTCGGGCCCAACGGATTTGGGATTATCCCATTCTCCAGCAGCCTGGGTACTTATGCCAGCGTTTTAATCGTTGTAATATTTGCAGCCATGGCTATCGGAGATAAGCCGGCCAAGGGCGCCTTATCCGGTCCCGCCATCGGAGGTATGTTCTTCAATATTACCGGAATCGCTGTTCTCCAGTATGCGGTAGGTATGTTTTTAACAGTCTATGTACTGAATCATTTTTACAGTCTGAATCCAGGCTTTGGTCTTATGATGGCAACCGGATATTATGGCGGCCATGGAACGGCTGCGGCAGTCGGCCAAGCGTACGAGGCGCTGGGCTGGTCGGAAGCGACTGACTTGGCATATACGACGGCAACCGTTGGTATTGTCGGCGGCATTATACTTGGAATTATCATAATCAACTGGGGAGCAAGAAAAAATTATACCAATTATGTCCGTTCTCCCAAAGCTCTGCCCGTTTCCATGAAAACTGGCCTGATTCCGAAAGCCGAGCAAAGCACAAGCACGACTGGAACTATCTCAACTATTTGTGCCGATCCAATGGCATTCCATCTGGCGCTTGTTCTGGTTCCATCCATACTGGGATATGCATTGTCAAAATACCTTGCACCAATTATCGGCGTCGAAATACCAGCATTCTGTACTGCACTGTTATTTGGTTTTATCATGAATTTCTGCCTGCATCCTATATGTCCGGAACAAAAAAAAGCATCATTACGAGAAGCGCCGGATACGACCATCTGGAAACATTATGTGACATTGCCAATATTACTTCTTTGAGAAATTACTGTGTAAATTCGGTTGCACAGACCGCCATTAAATTCATGTATGCTGCGGCAGGGCTGCTCAACCAGTATACAGTCAATGCCGCAACCTTCGAACGTAATATGACAGCTTCTTTCATGGAACTGACCCCTGACAGAGTCGCCACTGTCTTTGGGGTCGGCAAAATCGGAAAGCGTGCCTATGACCTAGTAAAGGCAAACGGCCTTACCGCCCAGGCAGTTGATATCCGTGAAAATGAACTGAGGGACCTTTACGGTGACAGCGTAAAATTCGTCTCAAAGGAGGAAGCGATTAAGAACAGTGACATTATCATAAATGCAATGAATCTTACCCGTATTCCAGACAGTATCTTCTATAATGAAAACTACTTTTCCGAAGAGGTCCTGCGCCAGGGAAAGAAAGGGCTTATTTTTATCAATATTACGCGAGGTGAAATAGCTCCGGAAGCCGGTCTTCTACACCTTTACCAGGAGGGAATTATCGGTGGTATCGGATTAGATGTATTTACTGCGGAAAATGATTTTTCCCAGTCGCTTAGAAACCAGAAAACAACCAGCGATGAAAATCTGCTGGCTGCCAGAAGGCTGCTTGAAATGGCAGAGGACAGAACGGCCAACATATATGTTCAGCCGCATCAGGCATTCAATTCCGACCTGGCCGCTGCCGCCAAGGCATCCGACACGGTAAAACATATGATTGAGTGGTTCAAATGCGGTAAAACCGGATTTGATGAACAGCTTCCCTATTACGGAAAGGCTGGCTGAGCAGGTCCCCCTGTCAACAATGACCTGCACGCTCCGCGCACAGGTCATCGCCGTCAATCAGCCAAAATACGGGTCCCAGCTATTACCGGGACCCGTCTGTAATCACCCATTTCACGCAATTATCTTCCTTCGCCCCAAATACACGGTAGCCCTCCATAATCTGAGAAAGCGGAGAACGGTGCGTGATCAGGAAATCCGTCCTGAGCTCTCCTTTTTCTATCAGTGACAGAAGTCTGGGACAGCTTGCCGCATCGACTCCCCCTGTCTTGAATATCAGATTTTTGCCATACATGGACGGCAGCGGCAGTATCTGAGCCTCCTCATACATAGCGACTATCGAAACGACTGCATTCGGCCTTGCAAGCTTCCAGGCCAGTTCAAATGTATCCTTTCCTCCTGCTGCCTCGATTACTGCGTCTGCGCCCCTTCCCTCCGTCAATTCCCGGACCGTATTCTCCGCATCCTGCACGCCGTTCTGGACCGTAACATCTGCCAGCCTGTTCTTCTCTGCCAGCCTGAGACGGAATTCATCGCGGTCAATTATAACAACCGTTCCAGCTCCCAGATATTTGGCCGACTCGGCCGCGCACAGCCCGACCGGACCCGCGCCTATGACAGCGACACAGTCACCCTGATTTATATTGGCAATCTCAGCGCCCCAAAAGCCGCTGGAAAGAATATCCCCGGTAAATAGCGCCTGTTCATAGGTTACGGAGGCCGGAATCGGAGTAAGCCCCATATCCGCATAGGGGACACGGACGTATTCGGCCTGGCAGCCGTCTATCCTGCATCCCAGTTCCCATCCGCCGTGTTCACAGTTGTTGACAAACCCTCTTTTACAATAAAAGCAGGTTCCGCAGAATGTCTCGCAGTTGGCCGCCACACGCATGCCTGCACTCAGTTTAACCACCTCAGAACCTGTCTCAACCACCTCTCCCACAAATTCGTGGCCCAGTATAATTCCGGGTACGGCTCTCGGCACCGCCCCATTCCTGATATGGAGATCACTGGTGCAGATCGTGGAACGAACTACCCTGACAATGGCATCCTTCGGATCCCGGATAACAGGTACCGGCCGCTCTTCCAGGCGTACATCGCCAATACCGTGGTATACTGCGGCCTTCATGGAGACCGGCCTGTTATTGATAAATTCTTCTTTCATCTTTCCCCCCGTTCAACGATAACCTGTACGCTCCGCGCACGGGTCACCGTCATCAATAAAATCAGGGCAGGAAAGTCCTCATAAAAAGGAAGCTTTCCGCCCTGTTTCTATCTTATTCCCTGATACCGGCCCTGTACTTCTCCAGCAGCCTGTTAATGCGTCCCGTAGGGTTTAAAAGCTCGCTGAGAGATGCATCATGGTTCAGATTGTCAATAATCAACGCTATATATTTACTCATATCTACATCGATATAATACGGCCTTGAAAGCAGCTCCGGCGTCTGATAGATCAGGTTCGTAGTCAGAATCCGGTCAATCAGGCCATTGCCGTAATATTCGTCAAACTTCTGAAGCCCATTGGTAAAGAGGCCGAACGTAGAGCAGATAAATACCTTTCTCGCCTTTCTGTTCTTCAGTTCCTTAGCCACATCAAGCATACTCTCACCGGAAGAAATCATATCATCGACGATAATGACATCCTTGCCCTCCACGCTGGCGCCCAGGAACTCATGGGCCACAATTGGATTGCGTCCGCCTACGATCTTCGTATAGTCGCGGCGTTTGTAGAACATGCCCATATCCAGTCCCAGCACATTGGCAAAAAAGACGGCGCGGGACATACCGCCCTCATCCGGGCTGATAACCATCATATGATCGCTGTCAATCTCAAGCTCTTTCTCATGCTTTAAGAGATGTTTGATAAACTGATAAATCGGCTGTACGGTTTCAAATCCTTTTAACGGGATTGCGTTCTGAACACGCGGATCATGAGCATCAAAGGTGATGATATTCTCTACTCCCATGCTTACCAGCTCTTCCAGAGCCAGGGCACAGTCTAAAGACTCCCGTCCCGATCTCTTATGCTGGCGGCTCTCATAGAGGAACGGCATAATAACATTGACTCTCCTGGCCTTGCCTCCGACGGCGGCGATAATTCTCTTTAAATCCTGGAAATGGTCATCGGGTGACATATGGTTTACCATTCCGCACAGGGAATAGGTGAGACTGTAGTTACAGATATCTACCAGCAGATACACATCATCACCGCGAACGGAAGCGGAAATCCATCCTTTTCCTTCTCCTGAACCAAATCTCGGCGTACCGGCTCCGATTATATAGGTATCCCTCTGATAACCGGAAAATGCGATCGTAGCTTTATGCTCGCTCTCCCGCTCCCTTCTCCATGATACCAGGTAATCATCCACCTTTTTTCCAAGCTCCGCACATCCTTTGAGCGGAATCAGCCCAAGGGGGCCAACCGGGATCGTCTCAATGATTTTTTCTTCGTACAGCATCTCTTTCCTCCAGTAAATCAGTCTTTTCTATTCTTGAATTTTATCAGCCCGTCAAATATCAGCGGCGGCCTCACAAACATAATCATCGTCTCATTTATATCATTATGCACCTTATAAGTCAAGTAAATCAAGGGGACAGACGATTATTTGGCGTAACGGTTCAGCCATGATGTATTCCGCGGGGTGTTTTCGCTGTTTTTTCGAAAATCCCGAGTTTGTGCGGCGCGCGTGATGAAAAGTAAATTTTTCACCACAATCAACGGCGTTTTTTACCGTTTCTGTACATCATTTGTTACGGTTTAGCCGAAGGCTGAACTGTAACAATTTGGCAGCAGTAGTGGCAGCGGAAAGTCCACTCCTCCAAACCTCAGCTAAATTCCTTTTATTTTCCTTCCCTGGCCTCTTTGAGCTTCTTCCTAATCCGGATATCTTCGCCATAAAGAGGTATCACTTTATACTGACTGACAATTCTGGACATAATACGGTCCGTAAACTCATCCCGCATTTCATTGACAGGCAGATTGGTGGATATAATCGTCCCTTTCTTACGGCTCATTCTTTCATTGATCACATAGAATAGCTGGGATGTGGTGAATGTGTTGACCAGTTCTGTGCCCAGATCGTCGATAATCAGCAGATCACATTCCAGCAGATAGCGGGAGCGATCCCGGTCTTCATCCGTGGAGTCATTGGAAAAACGCTCCTTGGAAAATATCTCAAACATCTCTACCGCCTGAAGATATACGACGGAAAAACTTCGTTCGATCAGTTCCCTGGCAATGCAGTTGCTTAAAAATGTCTTACCCAGGCCCGTCTTGCCGGTAAAAAGTATGTTGTCCTTTTTCTGACCGAATGCGTCCACATACTGCCTGCATGTATCCACCACCTGGCGCATGTATTCCCTGGCCGTCTTGCCGCTTCGCCCGTCTATCTTCGTATCATCAAAATATTCATAGGAAAAAATATCGAAATTCTCACGCTTCAGTATTTCCCGGATATTGGACTGGGCATACAGAAGGTTAATTTCACGCTGGCGGAAGCAATGGCATTTCCTGCCGTTACTGTATCCTGTATCACGGCAGTCCGGACATTCATAATGCATCTCAAGATAGTCGTCAGGATAGCCGTAAGCCGCCAGCAGTACCTGCCGTTCTTCCCTAAGCCCGGCAATGGTCTTCCTGAGCTTTTCAACCGCCTCCCTGTCGCCATTTAATAACTGCTTCGCGCTTCTTACGGCGGCGGAACTTATCTCGTCATTCATCTCCCGGATAGCCGGAATCCTTTCATATACCTCTTTGGTACGGCGATCCAGTTCATGTTTGTTATTTAACTGTTTTTGGTTATAAATCCGCATGATTGAATCATACTGGGAATTGCTGAGTGCCATTTCCACCTCCTGCTTGCTGTACAGCCGGCATCCTGTGCTGTCCGCAGCACGGCTGAACCGTTACGCTCCGTTACTCACCCTTCTGTCCGGCATTGATCATATCCCAGACCATCTCGTCATAATCATATCCATGTTCCTCAAGATTATGGAAACGGTTCCCCGACCGGGCCGGACCGCTCCGGGCCGCTGCCTGGCCTTCCCCCGTTCCCCGGCCGCTCTTTTTCGATTTTGCCTGTTCCTGTTCCTTTCGTATCTTATCAAGAGCGGTAATATCGCTCATCGTCCTTACCCCTGCATCCTTCCAATCGGATAGAATCCTGTCCGCATACTGGAAGCTGGGATTATGTATCGTCTTAATGGTTCTGTTACAGGCCTCCACCACGATCTCTTTTGTGAAACCGTAGGTCCTGAACCACTTCTCCATCAATTCAAATTCGGAATCGGCCGGATTTCGTCCCGTCAGCCCCATGGCCTTCATAACAGCAAAGGATTCCTTGGAAAAGCTTCTGGAATACGCGCGCGCCTCCTCCACAGTCATGATATTCTTCTCATGCCAGCTGAGAGCTACTTTTTCTACATAGCGCAGGCTTGTATGCCCGTTCTGCGCACAGTATTCCACCAGGAATTCTATGAGTTCCGACGGCATATTCAAATTCTTGTATAGATTAACGAATACCTGACAGTCCACAGGCGTAAACGTTTTATTCAAATATTTCTGAGAAATATAAACCAGCTGGGTGAATGTCTCATCATCCGACAGCGATTCCAAATCGCATACGCAGGAAGCGCTTGTCTCCCGTGCCGCACGGCTTTCGGGGAGCTGCTGCACGGAGTTCTTGTCCTCTGCCTTTACAGCCTCCCTTACCCCCTCAGGCTCTTTCTTACGGGCGGCAGGCTCCTTTTCAAAGACCCCGGCTTTCTGCCAATAGGCAAAGGCCCGCCGTACATCAGCTTCCGTATGGTTCAGCGCGTCCGCCACCGCTTCCACCGTAATCTCCCCGCCCTCATGGCGGAGCAGGTACAGATAGACCTTAACGTATTCTCCGTTGGCATCTGCCATATACTGATCAATAAATTCATTGGCCACAACCGTTATCCCCGCAGAAAACCGGTTTTTAAAACTGAGCTCCATCCCCTCACCATTCCTCACTTAAATTGTCACCGTTCCGGACGAACCGCAACCTTAAAATCCACAAATTTACTATGCCTACATCATAACACAGGTCTTTCCAAAAGAAAATAGGCGGGGTTATCCACAGATATTGGTGTGGATAATGTGGATAATGTGGACACTATCGTTTGTTATCCACTCGATATATGAACTATTTTGTCGAAACCCTTGATTTATCAATGTTATTTGAATTTCATCCTCTATACACCCAGGGCAAAAAAAATCCACATAGCTTCTTTACATAAAATGTTGACAACTATGTGGATAATGTGGATAACTAGAGCCCCAACAGCTCTTCCCCAACCTTTACAATGTCTCCGGCCCCCATAGTTATCAACAAATCACCTTGTGTACAATTTTCCAAAATAAATTTTTCCATATCGTCAAATGTGGGCAGATACCAGGCATCGACTCCCTTTTCCTTTAAAAGCGCAACAATATCGGCAGAACTGACTCCCAGCGTGTCAGTCTCCCTTGCAGGATAGATGTCAGTCAGCATAACGCAGTCTGCGAGGGAAAGAGCCTGTGCAAACTCCTTCATAAATGCTTTCGTCCTGGTGTAAGTATGCGGCTGGAAGGCACAGCAAATACGTTTATGCGGATAATTCTCAGCCGCTTTCAGTGTTGCCTCTATCTCCTGGGGATGATGGGCGTAGTCGTCGATAATCGTGATCCCTTTCAGCTCCCCCTTCTTTTCAAATCTTCTGTTAGTTCCTGTGAATTTCAAAAGTCCTCTGCCGGCAGCCTCCAGCCCGGCCCCGGACTCCATTGCCACTGCAATTGCTCCAAGGGCATTGTATACATTATGCTCCCCCTGGACTCCAAGACTAATCCGCTCCTTTTTCTCTCCTTTTATATAAAGATCAAAAGAAGGCCTTGCATATTCATCATACACAACCGCGTCAAAGCTGTAATCATTTTCCTTCGAATTTCCGAATGTAACAACCTTTCCGGCCGCACCGGCCGTCAGCTCCCGCCAGTTCTCTATGGTCCCGTTCATGATAATGGTTCCGTTCTCCGGTACTTTCTCAATAAACTGCCGGAACGAACGGCGGATATCATCGATATCTTTGAAGAAATCAAGATGGTCTTCTTCTATATTAAGTATAACTGCCATGGTCGGATAAAATGAGAGAAAGCTGTTCGTATATTCGCAGGCCTCCGTCACAAAAAATTCCGGACCGCCGACGCGGATATTGCCTCCGATAGAGTTTAAGATACCTCCAACCGATATGGTGGGATTGTTGTCTGCTTCCAGAAAGATCTCGGTTACCATGGACGTTGTTGTCGTCTTGCCGTGCGTCCCGGCGACAGCGATAGCTTCCCTGTAGTTCTTCATCATCTGGCCGAGAAGCTCCGCACGGCTCATCATAGGGATTCCCCGTCTTTTTACCTCCATGAACTCAGGATTATCCTCATGAATGGCTGCCGTATAGACAACCGCATCGATACCGTCTTTTATATTCTCAGCTTTCTGGCCGTAATAGACAACCGCGCCCTTCGCCTCCAGATGTCTGGTAAGCTCTGATTCATGGGCATCTGAACCGGATATTTTAAACCCTTCGTCCATTAAAATTTCTGCCAGCCCGCTCATACTGATTCCACCGATGCCGACGAAATGAACTGACTGTGGTTTTGTAAAATCAATCTGATACATGTTATTTTCCACCTTTATTCTCTATATTCTGCAGCCCCTATATATAATGTATATGCCGTATTGATGTCCATTGCCGCCGGGCGCATTTACCCGTTTTCCGGCATTACTTTTATTTAACTTCTTTTGATGGGAATTGTCAAGATTTTGTTAGTGCCGTCAGAATATGATGGTTACAGTTCAGCCTTCTGCTAAACCGTAACAAATGATGCACAGAAACGGCAAAAAACGTCGTTGGATGTGGTGAATAGTTTACTGTTCATCACGTCGCTCCGCGCACAGTTCACCGTCATCAATAAAAAGGCCCGGAAAGGCAGTAAACCTTTTCCGGGCCAATTCGGCTTATCAGTTCAGCCGTCTGTCATCTGGCAGCCGCATTTCCAGCACATCTGCCAAATAAAATATTTTTATACCGTTCCAGAGCTAAGAGCAGGATATTGCCCAGAACTCCGATAGCCAGAATCTCACCGATTCCCACTGTCACCATGGCAACCGGAATTAAATCCGGCGAGCCATACGCAAAGCGGAGAACCCATGGAATGATGGCAGTGTTGGCCGCTATCGGCGGCAGGCATACAAGCCACTTGTTCCCGCGCAGCCCATAGGAACCTGCTGCCCCGATTAACGTCGCCAGGCTGCCAAACACGATATCGAGCGGCGCTGCCCCGCAGAGCAGGTTGGACAGCAGGCAGCCGATAAACACGCCGGGTACCGCTACCGGTGTGAAGAAAGGCAGGATGCACAGTGCCTCGGCAATCCGGAACTGCACCGGTCCGAAGCTGATTGGTGCGAATACCAGTGTCAGCACGGTATAAATCGCCGCGATTACTGCACCGTAAGCCACAAAGTAAACGGTTTTGTTGTTTTTCTCTCTCATATTCAGTTGTCTCCTTTAGTTTTGTTTTACAAGTGGAAGGTCTCGAACACTTGGGTTGGTTGTGCAGGAATCCCGGCTTGTATACGGACGGGAATACTGCGACCTTATTGCAGTTGCTACTATAGCATATTAGGAAATGAAACGCAAGTATGAGTCTGCTCTTTATAAAAATATTTCTTGTCTTTTTTCTTTCGGAAAGTTATAATTAATTACAGTAGCAATCAGGCAGCACGAACTGTTACTCATTACACAAATCAATACGGCCATCACGGCTGTTTACAATTGATTCTGCAGCATCTGTATGGATCAAGACCGGCAAATTCTGCCATAGTTCAGCACAAAACACCAATATGGCAGGAGAAAAACGGCTCCTGACGTATACGAGAGGAGTCAGGAATGGCAAACGAGAGGTGAAGGCACAGTATTCTATCCGGAACATTGAAAACCATTCGGTTGTTCTCGATATCCTGGCTGAGGATACAAGGGGAAAGCTGATAAATATTGAAATGCTGATACAGGATGACGGAGATCACCAGCGGAGGGTGAGATACTATCACTCCAGCATTGATATGAGCTATCATGAGAAAGGCGTTCCTTATGAAGCGCTTCCTGATAGCTATCTTATCTTTATCACAAAACGAGATTTTTTTAAGTATCGTTCCGGAATCTACTATGTGGAACGCATCTTAAAAGATATCGGAGCCACTGTTGATAACGGAGTCCACGAAATATATGCAAATTTGGAATGTCCCTGCGATAATGAACAAATTGATGAATTACTATCTTATATGAAGCATACGGACAGCCATTACCAGACGGACATCTTCCCAAATGTGGTAAGAAAAGTAAGGTTCTTTAAAGAAAAAGAGGAGGGGATCGAATGTATGTGTAAAATATTGGAAGAAGAACGGCGTGAAGGCAGAAAGGAAGGCAGCGACCGTATTAACGAGCTGAACCGGCGGCTGCTGAAGGACAGCAGAGAAGTGGATATTCTGAAATCATTGAAGGAACCGGGCTATCAGGAGAGGTTGTTGATGGAATATAATCTGTAAAAACCGGATTTTCACTGCCACCCGGAAAAACACCCGACAGTTAAACAGGAAAGCCGTGTCTAACTGTCAGGTGCCCGTCATAGCCCCATATCTTTAAACCAGGATATTCATAAACAACGTCAGCAGTAAACCATTTACCACGTCAATAATTACTGAACCAACCCCAGGTACCACAAAAAATGCGATGTCCGACGGTCCCCATTTCTTTGTAAACGCCTGCATGTTGGAGACTCCGTTTGGCATTGCACCAAGCCCGAATCCGCAGCAGCCGGTAGACATAACAGCGGCATCATAATCTTTTCCCAGAATGCGGTAACCGATGAAAATCATAAACACAGCCATAAATGCCACCTGGGTCGCCAGGGTTACAATCATTGGGAGGGCTAAGTCGGCCAGCTGCCATAATTTCAACGACATCAGCGCCATCGATACAAATATAGTCAGGCTGATATTGCCGATACAGTCAATTTCAGCAAGAGGAGTCTCAAACTTTCCCGTATAGGTACTGATATTTCGAAGCACTACCCCCATTAACATTCCGCCTACATAAGAGGGAAACGTAATCCCCACCATCTTGAGTAGAATAAATATAATCGTTCCGATACCCATTGAAATAATAATCTGATTTGATGCTGAGAACATATTTTTAGCGCTGAGCGGAAGTTCCTGCTCCGTTTCCGCCGCTCTTCCGGCTCTTTCTTTCTGACGTGCAGCAGCAACCTCCTCGAGCCGGTTCTTTCTGACAAGAATATTTCCCACAGGGCCTCCTATCAGCCCGCCGGACACCAGGCCAAAGGTTGCGGCCGCCATACCAACCGTCATAGCGCCTTCACAGCCGTAAAGTTCTTCAAACATTGGTGCGAAAGAGCCGGCTGTGCCATGGCCGCCTGTCATTGCAGCGGAACCTGTACATAAACCGAGAAGCGGATTGAGATCAAACATCTTTGCATAACCCACACCAATTATATTTTGGAATATCACCAGCAGGAAAACGATAATCGCGAACTGTATTCCCCTCATACCATATTTATAAAGCACTTTCAAATCACAGGTGAATCCGACCGCCGTAAAGAAAACAGTCATAAAAACATTTTGAAGCGTTGTATCTAATTCCAGGACACACAGGCCGCTGCTATAGCCTAATAAAGTTAAGATTGAAAAAATAATCCCCCCTACTACCGGATCCGGTATGCATAGCTTCTCCAGTATTTTGATATGTTTTTTCACAAAGCTCCCCATAAAGAGAACCAGAACTGCAACAGCGAGTGTTTGAATGATGTCTAATTTAACTACCATAAACTTTCCCCTTCCCCAGTGTCAGCCGGAGCAAAGCAGGAATAAGCTCCCTGCCCGCTCCTGCATCTTTTCTTATCAGCGGTTATATATCCCTTCATTCAGGTAAGCAAGAAGCTCTTCCTTCGGCATATTGTCGATACCGAGGTAGGCCAGATTATACTTACTGGTTTCAAAGAAACTCTTCTTATGCATTGAGCCTGCCAGTACAATCATTGAATCGATAACCGGAGTCGGCACTCCGTACTGTACGCCCAAATCATGATAGATTTTGCAGCCCACCGGGACATCCTCGGTCAGGTAACGGTGGTTAATGCTGTTAGGGCCTGTATTTCCTTCATCGGACGGCTGGTCTAACGGGAAGATTACATTATCTTTTCCGTCCTTATCGAGTCCCATATATTCCTGCGTCAGGACACTCCGGCGGGAGAAAAAGGATTCATATGCATACTGCGGCGTTCCCACCCCGATCTCTTTTGCCAGCGCCTTTTCTTCCTCGAAGAACTGGTACTGCACCTCACAGATGGACGGGCATAGTCCATGGCAGTACATGGAGTAGCTGTTCTTGTCATAGCCGCCGAAGATGACTCCCCAGTTCTCCATCGTGGACACTCCGAGGATTGTCGCCGGAACGTGGATAACCGGGTTGATGTTGGCAAAACCGGTATCCAGAACCGTGTTGCCCGCCTCCGGCCCGTTTCCGTATGTAACGGCATCGATACACGGCAGATATCTGGAGGATTCCATAAAGGCATCGATATCCGACATCGGCAGAGACGCTCCCCGCAGGGTGATGGCTCGGTATTTCACCCCCACGTGGGGGAAGGTGAACTTCCCAACGGATTCGATACGCGTTCCGTAAGGAGCGGAGGACCATCCGCCTACGATGACCTGCTTGGTACACCCCATCTCACGCATCATTTTCCGGAGAAGCAGGGTACCGTAGTTATCGGTAAAGATATGGATGACCTGGCCGTCCTCGAGATGAGGAATCAGCTCTCGGAAAAACGGCTCATGTGCCATGGCTGGCGCTGCAATCACAATCAGGCCGGCGCCCTTTACCACCTTGCCCATGTCACTGCTTACCATATCCAGGTAGGCTCTGCCGGAGCGCTCAAAGCAGTAGAGGTTACGCTGGACGCCGTCCAGCAGGATACCTGTCTTCTCCAGGTTGGCAAGCGTGTTCTTGGCAAACGGCATCATGTCATAAAGACGGACCTCTTTTCCTGCCAGCTTCATATCGGCCGCACAGGATTTTCCCACAGCACCGCCGCCCAATACCGCGATTGGCATATCCTTTAAATACTCCATATTAGCCATAATTTAAAATTCCTCCTTATAGGTTTTTCCCCGGAGTGTACTTTGATTTCCAGAAATGCTCCGGTACATATAGTTTGTAAACCGTTTACACCCTTATCTTAATATGCTATTATGGATTCGTCCAACGAAGAGTTTTGATGGAAATTATCAAATTACTTGATGGGAGAATATTATGAATATACGTTCGCTGCAAACCTTTATCCGCGTCGTGGAATTAAAAAGCTTTACGAAAGCCGCATGTGAGCTCAACTATGTCCAGTCAACCGTAACAATGCAGATACAGCAGCTTGAAAAGGAACTGGGCTATCCTCTTTTTGACAGAATCGGCAAAAAGATAGCTCTCACTTCCTACGGTGAAAATTTCGGTTCTATACTGAATGTTGGGGTGTGCTGAAAAG
>NZ_KE992948.1 GCF_000466485.1 [Clostridium] symbiosum ATCC 14940
CTCCGTTTTTTCATAGATTACTTGACACTACCGTGTTAATGCTGCTGAGTATTGTTGCGAAATGTCAATGATACGCCCTCCGGCATGGGGACGGAATCCAGAAGTCCTTTCAGTAATCCGCTTGTTCTATCCCTACCTATACTTACGATACCGCCCGCAAAACGGTTGGCTGCCAATAAAAAGTTTTCATCCGGGCTTAAGATAAAATCGCGGGGATGAACTCCTCCGCAGGAGCTATGCTGAATGACAGCGGCTTTTTCACCCTGTACATTGATAACAGCCAGGATATCGAGCCCCCGTATGGAAATGTATAGAAATTTCTCATCTGAGGTAAGGCGGATTGCTGCTGCCGCAGGTTCTGCTTTTTTAACCGATTCTCTTTCTTTTTTGCTTACCCCATCCGCACTCGCCAAATGTGAGGCTTCCGGAAGTACAGACAAGGTCTGCTCTAACTTAAATTGATTTTTATTTACATTGAATATGAATAGTTCATTACTCAATTCACTTACCACGTATAGTTTAGTATGTGCTCTGTTAAACACGCCATGCCTGGGTCCGCTGCCCTTTGGAAATAATATCTCGCCTGCCGGATTATATCCGTTTTCTTTATCAAACAGACGGATTTTATTTTGTTCAAGGCATGGAACCAATATATATGGCTCATGTAATATAATCTGATGGCAGCCCGCCCTGTCCCCATTTTCTATCCTCTTTATCAGGGAAGGAACCCCTTTTTCCAAATGATACACCATGACATTTCCTTCATGATAGTTGGCCGTATAAACAGAGCTGCTATCCTGCAGAATATAACAGGGTGTTTGCTTCTCTTCAAGAATTTCTTCCACATGGTCTATTCCCTTCTCTTTTAGAGTCAGGAAACAGGTTCCTGCCTTTCCTTGCTTTTCTATGGGAAAAGCCATGGAGTCCCTTTGCAGGCTGATCCATTTTGCATTGGGAGCCTCGTAAAATAATTCCGGCTGTGACATGATTCCGATATCCGGAGAGACTGTGAAATGGTATACGCCTTTGCTGTTATCGGAATTGTAGGTTCCGATATAAACGTCTAACGGATAGGAGTAGTCAGTTGGATGATTGTTGAGTTTTGTCGTGTTTTCTATGTTAGTTTTTTGAGTGGGTATGATATCATTATTCGTATTTTTGCTTATCTCCGGGTTTTGGCTATCGTCTGGTTTCGGATTAGGTTCTGTGTTGGATTTTAAGTTTACTACCATTTTTATATACCTTCTTTCCTGAGCATATCTTTATTATGGCCTTCGACTATTTATCTTCATAAATAATGTGGTATTGCAATTATTAGATGGGATTTCCCTTTAAAGGATGTATATATTATTGATGGATAAGTGGGTTCTGATACTTCTTTGTGTGTTAGTTATATTATTATTGGGAAATGTATGTTCTACTTTCTTTACTGTAAGTATAATTGTTACAGTTTAAAAAGTCAATCATTATTTTGAATTAGTTTTGGAGGGGGAATTGATATGGCTTTGATAGCGTCATCGAACAGACTAAGTGAAGCAAATCTAAATTAAGCGATTTTATTTACAAGGTCTATAAAAAAGTATATTCCACCTATAAAATTTAAATCCACAAGGCTCTCGCGAGCCTCGACTTGTGGACGAACAAGCCCTAGATTAGACACTTTAATTTCGATCCACAAGGCTCTCGCGAGCCTCG
>NZ_KE992949.1:0-7208 GCF_000466485.1 [Clostridium] symbiosum ATCC 14940
GCGTCCTCACCTGCTTAACTAAATCTCCAATCAGATCTCAGCCCCCCCCGTCTGAACAGTAACAATCCTCAGGTTTTACAGGCATTTTACAGACAGGAAATGCTTGTAAAAGCGCCATTCTTTTTATATAATAGAACAGATAGCGAGGTGAAGAAAATGATACGTTTTATAATTGTGGCATTAACAGTAATTGGCTTTCTTGTTTTCTCCGCGGGATATCTGCATAAGATGAAGAAGCTTGGCAGGACCGATCAGGAGAAGATGGAACGGGAAAGTCTGCGGGTTGTAAAAAAGGTGTTCCGATTTATTCTTAAAGTATCAGGAGTCAGCGTAACCGTGAAAGGGATAGAGAATGTTCCGGCGGGGCAGCCCGTTCTCTATGTGGGAAATCACAGGAGTTATTTTGATATTCTGGTAGGCTATACGACGGTGCCGGATTTGTTAGGTTTTGTAGCCAAAAAAGAGATGAAGAAATACCCGTTTCTTTCAGACTGGATGGCTAACGTAAATTGCCTGTTCCTGGACAGGAAGAACCTGAAAGAAGGACTCAAGACAATATTAGAGGGAATTGAAAAAGTGAAGAGGGGGGTCTCCATCTGGATATTCCCGGAAGGAACGAGGAACAGAGGAGATAATATCCTGGAGCTGCTTCCTTTTAAGGAAGGAAGCTTAAAAATTGCCGAGAAGTCGGGATGTCCGGTAGTTCCGGTTGCGATTACCGGTACGGCGGAGGTATTTGAAAAACATCTTCCATTCATAAAACCGGCTCAAGTTACGATTGAATTTGGCGAGCCGTTTATTATTAAAGAACTGCCTCCGGAGGAACGGAAGTTTGTCGGGGCTTATACAAGAAAGCAGATAATCAGAATGCTTGAAAAGGAGCAGCATGGACTTAGCGGAAATCAGAATTAAACTGGATGAAATAGATAAGCAGATCGAAAATCTGTTTGAAGAGAGAATGAGGCTCTGCGGTGAGGTGGCGGAGTTTAAAATCCGGACAGGGAAGCCTGTCTATGACGCAAAGCGGGAACAGGAAAAGATAGAAGCCCTCACCGGTATGGCGGAGGGGGACTTTAATAAACAGGCAGTCGGCGAGCTGTTCCTTCAGATGATGACCTTGAGCCGGCGCTATCAGTACCAGACTATGGCAGGGCGGATTGGCCTTACGGAGCTGGGATTCCAGAAGGTTTCGGAGCTGGATACGGCAGGCAGACGTGTCGCATTTCAGGGACTTGCCGGAGCTTATGGGCATGCAGCCGCCATTCAGTATTTCGGAAAAGACGCGGACATCCATCATGTCCGCAGATTTGAAGATTTGATGATAGAGCTTCAGGAGGATAAGGCGGACTTTGGGGTGCTTCCCATCGAGAATTCTTCTGCCGGTTTCGTCACGGACAATTACGATTTGCTTCTGAGGTATGACAATTACATAGTGGCGGAGACCTTTGTTCCGGTAAAACATTTCCTTCTGGGAACGAAGGACTCAACGCTGGATGACATCAGGCGCGTATATGCCCATCCACAGGCGCTGCTGCAAAGCTCGGAGTTTTTGAATAAAAGAGCCGGATGGCAGCAGATCAGCATGGAAAATAATGCGGTGGCAGCCAAAAAGGTCCGCGATGAGAATGACAGGACACAGGCTGCCGTTGCCAGTGAAATTGCAGGGGAGATTTATGACCTGAAACCATTGGCGGAGGCGATCAATAACAGCAGGGATAATACAACACGCTTTCTGATTCTGTCAAGAAAACCGGTGTACAGAGAGGGGGCGGAGAAGATCAGCATCTGCTTTGAACTCCCCCACAAAAGCGGTTCCCTCTACAATATGCTGGGCAATTTTATCTTCAACCATGTCAACATGATGATGATTGAATCACGGCCGGTTCCCGGCCGGAGCTGGGAATACCGTTTTTTCGTTGATATTGAAGGCAATCTGGAGAATCCAGGAGTCATCAACGCACTCTACGGAATATCCCGGGAGGCGCAGAATATGAGAATCCTGGGCAATTATTGATTTGATGAGACTTTACAGCCGGAAAGAGGGCAGCATGGAAGAAAGAATAAGGAAAGAGAATGAGATAATTAAAGGGAATCAGATGATCCTGTACAGAAACTTAAAATATCAGAAACTATTTGACGATGTATGCACACTTCTGGCATCCGAAAAAGGCGACAACAGCCCGGATGCCTATGCCTGCGCCAATAGTCTCATTGAACTGGCAGTGACCTATGGTTTTAAAGGAAATCTATGGCACTGCTTTTTAGCATTCTGTATGGCTAACCATGAGAATGCCTACAGCACGTCATGTGAGATTAAAGGCCCTGTGGGAGGCACGCTTAATGTGCTGGCGGCCCATGATTTCCGTCTCATGAGAAAACTGTTTTCCAGCGATATCGCTGTTCTGGATGAAGAATCCGGCGGAATCTGGGAGCTGATGAAGAATTACGAGAGTACCTCGGAGGAGAGCAGGGTCTTCAACCGGAGAATCCGCAACCGGATTGTGGAGCTGGCGGCGGCGCTGGAGCGCACGGAAGATGATACGGCGTTCCAGGATACGGTGACGGAATTCTATCGGGAATTCGGGGTCGGTAAATTCGGCCTGAATAAAGCGTTTCACATTAATATGAATGAAAACAGCGGCAAGGCGGTAATTGAACCGATTACCAGGGTAGAGCATATCGGCCTGGAAGATCTCGTGGGCTATGAGATGCAGAAGGCAAAGCTGATTGAGAATACCGAGGCATTCATAGAGGGACAGGCTGCCAACAACGTTCTTTTGTTTGGTGACAGCGGAACGGGAAAATCTTCCAGCATAAAGGCAATCCTGAATAAATATTATGACAGAGGATTGCGGATGATAGAGGTATATAAGCATCAGTTCAGAAGTCTTTCCGATGTCCTGGAGCAGATTAAGGACAGAAATTATAAATTTATTATTTATATGGACGATCTTTCCTTTGAGGAATACGAGATAGAGTATAAGTATCTGAAAGCAATTATTGAAGGGGGATTGGGGATTAAGCCGCAGAATGTCCTGATTTATGCGACATCTAACCGCCGTCATCTGATCCGGGAGAAATTCAGCGACAAGAGGGAGCTGGACGATGAGCTGCATGTTAACGATACGGTTCAGGAGAAGCTGTCTCTTGTAGCGCGGTTTGGCGTGACAATATATTACGGTTCTCCCGATAAGAAGGAATTTCAGAAGATTGTCAAGGTTCTGGCGGATAAATATCACGTGGAGATACCGGAGGAAGAATTGTATCTGGAGGCAAATAAATGGGAGTTAAGCCACGGAGGATTGTCAGGAAGGACGGCCGCCCAGTTTATCACTCATTTGCTGGGTAAATTAAAGCTGGAGGAGTGAAAGTATGGCCATTAAAACATTTGCTGCAATTGACGTAGGATCATTTGAGCTGGAACTGGGAATATACGAGATTTCCGGTAAGTACGGCATCAGGGAAATTGATCACCTGCGCCATGTCCTGGCTTTGGGAAAAGATACCTACAATGACGGAAAGATCACATATGTGCTGGTGGACGAAATGTGCCAGGTCCTCAGGGAGTTTATGGAGGTTATGAAAACCTACAGGGTGCAGGATTACAGGGCCTATGCCAGCAGCGCCCTGAGGGAGGCCAGAAACAGCCAGATTGTTCTGGATCAGATTTTGGTACGGACCGGCGTGCGAGTAATCCCGATTAATAATTCGGAACTGAGGTTTATGACATACAAGGCGGTTGCCTCCAAAGATGCGGAGTTTCAGAAAACCGTACAGACGGGAACGGCAATTGTGGATGTGGGATTTGGCAGCTCCCAGATATCCCTGTTTGACAAAGATACCCTGGTATCAACCCAGAACCTGATTCTGGGAGTCCTTCGACTCAGTGAGATGGCGGCGCACTGGAAGGTCAATTACCACATGATACCGGAGGTGATTGACGAACTGGTGGATAACGAGCTTTATACATTTAAGAAGATGTATCTGAAGGACAGGCAGATTAAGAACCTGATTGCCACCGGTGAGAGTATCATCTATATGGTCAAAAAGGGGATGAAGGAGGCAAACAGGGATCGGTTTACAGCCGAGCAGTTTAAGGCGTTTTGTAAAAAGCTGACCTCCATGTCTGTGGACGAAATTGAAGACTATTATGAGATTGAGCATGACTATGCGGCTCTTCTGATACCGGGAGCTATTATTTACAAGAAGGTTCTGGATATGCTGGGAGCGGAATCCGTCTGGATTCCGGGAATCCGGCTCTGCGACGGCATTGCCGCGGAATACGCGGAGGAGAGCCGGCTGATTAAGTTCCATCATGATTTTGAAGGCGATATCCTGTCGTCAGCCCGCAATATGGCCAAGAGGTATAAATGCTACGCCGCACATACCCAGGAGGTGGAACGGACGGCGGTGGCCCTGTTTAACGCAACCAGGAAATACCACGGCCTGAGCAACCGGGAGAGGCTGCTGCTGCAGATAGCCGCCATCCTGCATGCCTGCGGGAAATTTGTCAGTATTACAAAGAGTACGGAAAATGCCTATCAGATTATCATGGCTACGGAGATTATCGGCCTGTCCCACCTGGAGCGGGAGATTGTAGCCAATGTCGTGCGGTATAATATTCAGGAATTTGCCTACGACGGAGTGATTCTGGAATCTGATTTCTCCCGCCATGGGGGCATGAATATATCCAGACGGGAACTGACCATCCTCATTGCCAAGCTGACCGCTATCCTGCGTCTGGCCAACTCCATGGACAGGGGACATAAACAAAAACTGTCAGATTTTAAGGTGGCGGTCAGGGAAGGAAGCCTGGTTGTAACGACCGGCTATACGGACAGTATTGTACTGGAACGTTTTTCCTTTGAGCAGAAGGCAGATTTCTTTGAGGAAATCTTCGGTATCCGTCCGGTACTCAGACAGAAAAGGGGGATCTAAACGATGGCAGAGATATCATCCAAATATTTGAGTCCTGAAAATTATGTTAACCGAGAATTGAGCTGGCTGGAATTCAACTACCGTGTTCTGGGAGAAGCCAGAGACAAGACGACGCCTCTGTTTGACCGGTTGAAATTCTTAAGCATTACGGCATCCAACCTGGATGAATTTTTCATGGTGCGCGTGGCTTCACTGAAGGATATGATCCATGCCGGATATACAAAGCCAGATATAGCCGGAATGACGGCATCAAAACAGCTTGAGGCTATCGGAGTGAAGACGCATGAACTGGTGGCAGATCAGTACAGGACATATAACAGGGGACTACTGCCTGCTCTCAAACAGAATGGTCTTAAGATTATAACCAGCCATGAAAATCTTACCAGGAGAGAAGCGATTTATGTGGATAAATACTTCGAAGAAGTGGTTTATCCGGTGCTGACCCCGATGGCGGTGGATTCGTCCAGACCCTTTCCGCTGATTCGCAATAAATCCCTAAACATTGCCGCTCTGGTGAGAAAGAAAAAGGGCGACGGCGAGCTGGATTTTGCCATGGTCCGTGTGCCGACCGGACTTCCCAGAGTCGTTGTCATACCGAATGGGGAGAAGAACGGGAAGGACGAGAGCCAGGAGCAGAATGAGACGAAAACGACAATCATTTATCTGGAAGAGGTTATCGAGAGAAATATCGACAAGCTGTTCCTGAATTACGATATCATCTGTTCCCACCCCTTCCGCGTCATGAGAAATGCCGATCTGAGCATTGACGAGGACGAGGCGGAAGATTTGCTCAAGGAGATTGAAAAGCAGCTTAAAAAACGCCAGTGGGGCGAGGCAATCCGACTGGATATTGAAGAGAAAGCGGATAAGCGCCTGCTTGACATCCTGAAAAATGAGCTGGAAGTGACAAATGATGAAATTTATGAAATCAGCGGCCCTCTGGATTTGACGGTTCTGATGAAGGTTTACGGACTTCCCGGCTTTGACGCGCTCAAGGCGCCCGGTTATACGCCGCAGCCGGTGCCGGCCCTGATGAATGACGATGACATTTTTACAAATATCAGAAAAGGAGATATCCTTTTAACACATCCGTTCGAAACATTTGAGCCTGTGGTAGACTTTATCAAGAAAGCGGCAAAAGACCCGGATGTTCTGGCCATCAAGCAGACATTATACCGAGTCAGCGGAAATTCCCCGATTATTGCGGCGCTCGCGGAGGCTGCGGATAACGGAAAACAGGTTTCCGTGCTTGTGGAGCTGAAAGCCAGGTTCGATGAGGAAAACAATATTATATGGGCGAAAATGCTGGAAAAAGCGGGCTGCCACGTTATTTACGGCCTGCTGGGACTTAAAACCCACAGTAAAATCACTTTGATTGTCAGGAAGGAAGAGGAAGGAATCCGCCGTTACGTTCACCTGGGAACAGGAAATTACAATGATACCACGGCGAAGCTCTACACCGACTGCGGCCTTTTCACCTGCGATCCGCAGATAGGAGAGGACGCAACTGCCGTATTCAATATGCTTTCCGGCTATTCAGAGCCTCTTGGCTGGAATAAGCTGTCACTCGCCCCGCTGTGGCTGCGAGGCAAATTCCTGCGCCTGATTCAGAGGGAGACGCGGAACGCAAAAAACGGCAAGCCGGCCAGAATTATCGTAAAGATGAATTCCCTCTGCGACAAAGAAATCATCGCCAATCTTTACGAGGCCTCCTGTGCGGGCGTAAAGATTGATATGATTGTCAGGGGAATCTGCTGTCTGAAAGCAGGTGTTCCGGGGCTGAGCGAAAATATCACGGTCTGCTCGATTATCGGTAATTTCCTTGAGCACAGCCGTATCTTCTTCTTTGAGAACAGCGGAGACCAGAAGCTGTTCATGGGAAGTGCGGACTGGATGCCCCGGAATCTCGACCGCCGTGTGGAAATTCTCTTTCCGGTGGAGGATGAGAAGCTGAAAGAGCGTCTGCTCCATATCCTGGATGTCCAGTTAAACGACAATGTGAAGGCCCATTTTTTACAGCCTGACGGAACTTATGCAAAGAAGGATAAGAGAGGCAAAACTCTGGTTATTTCCCAGGAAGTTTTCTGCGAGGAGGCGCTTCAGGCTGCCAAAGCAAGGGAAGAGATGACGGACCCGGTGAAAAACAGGGTGTTTATTCCATTGGAACAGTAGAGATTTAACTGAGGTTGGGAGGACGCGTCCGGAATGGACCATGTCCGGTGTGGTGAGGGGCTGACTGAGTCTTCCGTCCCCGGTTTGGAGGTTGTCGT
>NZ_KE992949.1:7308-23843 GCF_000466485.1 [Clostridium] symbiosum ATCC 14940
CACCCCGTCCGCTGGCCTGCGGCGGCGTCCTCACGTAGTTGAGGAAACATCTGACAAAAATGTAAGATAAATTTAAAGCAAAATTCCTTTCCATATGGTAAACTAAAGCTGTATGATTTCCTGAGAGTGATAAAGGCGGGAAAATGACAGAAAGATTACTAATGAGGGAGGATTTTTTATGTCAGAAATTAACATCCTGGTAGTGGATGATGAAAAAGAGATTGCGGAACTGGTAGAAATCTATCTGGTCAGTGACGGATATAAAGTATACAAGGCGGATAACGCACAGGCGGGACTTGACATTCTTGAGAAGGAGACGATTCATCTCGTCCTTCTGGACATCATGATGCCCGGGATGGACGGCCTTGAGATGTGCAAGAAGATCAGGGAGACGAATAATATTCCGATCATCATGCTGAGTGCCCGCTCCACGGATCTTGATAAGATACTGGGACTGGGAACGGGGGCCGACGATTATGTAGTGAAGCCGTTCAATCCTCTGGAACTGACGGCCAGAGTGAAGTCGCAGCTTCGCAGATACACGCAGTTAAACCCGCAGAGCAATGTCAGCTCTTCGGCTAAGAATGAGATCTCCATCAAGGGACTGATTATCAACAAGGATAACCACAAGGTTATAGTGTACGGGGAAGAGATTAAACTGACGCCAATTGAATTTGATATCCTCTATCTTCTGGCTTCCAATCCCGGCCGTGTGTTCAGCACGGATGAAATTTTTGAGAAGGTGTGGAATGAGAAGGTATACGAGGCCAACAACACAGTAATGGTACATATCCGGCGCCTTCGAGGAAAGATGAAAGAGGACACCAGACAGAATAAGATCATTACCACCGTTTGGGGGGTAGGATACAAAATTGAAAAGTAATGATATGAGCAGACGGTTTCGCACTAAAATCGTTACAAATATATTTTACAGTGCAGTGATAACCTGCCTGATAGAGGTATTTCTCATTGCCAATGTATCGATGATTGTAAGTTATCTGAAAGAGACGAGATATGCAGATTCATTTCTTCTTCAGATGACGGAAATCAATACGCTGATGGTACTCATATATGTGATCCTGGGGATCGCCGTGTTTACCGTCACATTTCTGACACTGCTGGAAAAGGCTCTGCGTTACATAGGGAAGATATCTTCCGCCATTCAGAACATATCGGAAGGCGATTTGAATACAACGGTGGAAGTGATTGGTGATGACGAGTTTACTCAAATGGCGGTGAACCTTAATAAGATGATGGAAGATATCCGGCGCCTGATGGACAAAGAGAGGGAGGCGGAGCGGACAAAGAATGAGCTTATTACTAATGTGGCGCATGATTTGAGAACGCCTCTGACTTCGATTATCGGGTATCTGGAGCTGCTTTCCGGTAAAGTGCAGATCCCCCAGGAGATGCAGAAAAAATATATTGATATTGCATATGCAAAATCAAAACGTCTTGAGAAGCTGATTGAGGATTTGTTCGGATTTACCAAGATGAATTACGGAAAGATGACGATGCATGTGGGGAAGGTGGATGTTGTTAAGCTGTTAAGCCAGCTTTTGGAAGAGTTTTATCCGAGCTTCGTGGATAAAAACCTGTCCTATGAACTTCAGAGCAATGTGCCGGGCAAAGTCATCACCGCAGACGGGAATCTGCTGGCGCGCCTGTTCGATAATCTAATCAATAATGCGATTAAATACGGGGCTGACGGAAAACGTGTCCTGGTAAAGATCCAGGTTACGGAACCGACGGTGACGGTTTCGGTCACCAATTATGGATATGTAATTCCGGCTGATGAACTTCCGCTGATATTTAATAAATTTTACCGGGTAGAGCAGTCGCGTTCCACAAATACAGGCGGTACCGGGCTGGGACTGGCTATTTCCAAGAATATTGTGGATATGCACGGCGGCTCAATCCAGGTGACCAGCGATTTAAACGGCACGGTATTTACCGTTAAGCTTAAGACAAACTTTGATGTAAACAAAGAGAACTTCGATACGCCGGCGTAGAGCGCGTCTCTGAGCCGAAGGACGCAAAGGAAGAATAGAAATGAAGGAATATATAACGCGGGGAAAAAGAGGGTATGGCCTCTTTTTTGCCTTATTAGCACTGATATTTCTGGCAGGAGTTCTGCTGCATCCGCTCAGGACCCTGGCTGCCGCCCAGGCGGGAAAGGAATCCTCTGTCGGAATGGAGGTTACCTATGGATTTGATGATACTGCGAAAGGCAACCGTTATCTACAGATAAAGGTTCAGATGGAGAACCGCAGGGAATCGGATTTTACCGGAAAGCTTGAAATATTGACTACGGAGTCGAGCATGGAGGTGTACCGGTATGACTATCCGGTTTCCCTTGCTGCCCTGGGACAGGATGAAAAAATCGTCTATCTTCCTCTGGGAATCAAAACAGATCAGCTTTTTGTCAGCATTACGGATGAAAGCGGCAGTGAGGTGATCCGAAAACGGCTTAAGCTTAACATCAGCGGAGATGTTGCGGAAACATTTGTCGGCGTATTCAGTGACAGACCGGAAGAACTTCAGTTCATGGACGAAGTGGGAATCCACTATGGTTCCATTAAAATAAAGCAGGTTTTTCTTGATAAGGATTCGGCTCCTGAGGATGCCCTCGGCTATGATCAGCTTGATATGATTCTTGTCTCGGATTACGATTTAAACCAGCTTTCCGAAAATCAGCACCAGGCCGTCAGCCGTTTTGTTGACAATGGCGGAACTCTGCTGATTGGAGGGGGAGCAAGGTACAAAGAGGCCATGGGACGTTTTGCATCCGAGCTTCTGGAACCGCCGCTTGAGGAAGCTGTTATGCAGGAAATCAACCTGGGAGCGGAATATTCGCAGAATGCCCCTCAGGATGCCGTTATGGAGATGGTCTGTGCGAACATCGGCCTGAAAAACGGGGCCACCCTGATGCCGGGAGATGCTTTTCCTCTTCTTTCCTATGTCCACAGAAAAGAGGGCAGAATTGTTGTCGCTGCTTTTGAACTGAAAGATATCCGGGGATTTTGTGAGACACATCCCGCCTTCATGGAGAAATTCTATACGATGGCCATGGGGGAAGTGAAAACAAATGAACTGGCCCAGATGGAATATTCGGGATTTGCCAGCCTTTATTTCACCGTGCAGGGGCTGATTAACACCGGAGATGCGGGAAGACTGCCGAATATTATTCTCTATACGATTATAATTCTTGTTTACCTGATGCTGATCGGGCCGGGAATTTATCTTTATCTGAAGAAACGCTCCATTCAACGGTATTATATGGGAGGCGTAACTGCCTGTGCACTGATTTTTACCGGCATCATCTATATTATGGGGATGAAGACGAGATTCAGGGAACCCTTTTTTACGTATGCTACAATACTTGACGTGTCCGGCAGCCAGGCGGAGGAAGATACTTATATCAACGTCAGAAGTCCCTACAACAAACCGTATACGGTTAAGCTCAATCCGGAATATACGGTGCGGCCGGTGACGAAGGGGTATTATTATGATTCATTTACTGCCGCCCGCTTTACAGGCGAGGAGGATTATAAAACGAATATCTGTTATCTTCCGGACAGAACGGAGATTAAGATACGCGATACGGTTGCCTTTACGCCAAAGCTGTTTATGCTTCAAAAGCAGCTGAATAAAAGGCAAAATCCGGGAATTGACGGTAAAGTGATATCCTACGGCGGGAAACTGGAGGGAACACTCACGAACCGGCTGGATCATAGGCTGGAGGATGCGGTTTTGCTTCTCTACGGCCGTGCAGTCCTTCTGGGAGACTTGGAACCCGGACAGGAAGTAAAACTGGACGATTTGGAGATTCTGAATTATCCGCTGAATTATACGTACGCCCTGGCCCAGAGAGTTACCGGAGGGGATCAGTATGAAAAGACGGATATCGACGACGAAGATTATATGCGTTCCCAGGAGCGCAGCCGGCTTCTGTCCTTTTATCTCGACTCAAATCTGAATGAATATACGCCGGAAGCCACGATTGTAGCTTTCAATCCGGAGAAAAAGGAAGAATTTCTTGAAGAAGACGACTTTGTTACGGAAGGCCTTACGATAGTGACATCAAAGGTGGAGCTTGTCAGGGAGAGGAACGGAATCATTTACCGGACGGCCATGGAACAGGATCCGAAGGTGATTTCCGGAAATTATCAGGCGAGATATAACAGTATGTACACGGGAGAGCCTGCGGAACCTGTGATTATTGAATATTCCCTGGGTAATGACCTCGAAATCATGCAGGTTGACTTCATGCCCCTGTCACCGGTATTTATTAATAACCCGCGGTACCCGTATCTGAATCTGTTTACCGGGAAGATGTATTTCTATAATTATGATACGGGCCGCAATGACCTGATAGAGGAAAAGCAGAGCTATACGGCTGACGAACTGAAACCTTATCTGTCTCCTGCCAATACGCTGACGGTGAAGTATGTCAGTGAAGGTACGAATGAATATGGCTGGGACAGACAGCTTCCGATGCTTTACGTCACAGGGAGGGAAAAATAATGCTGGAAATCAGAGGTTTACGGAAAAAATACGGCAATTTTCAGGCCCTTGACGGCTTAGATCTGGAGATACCGAAAGGAGAGCTGTTTGGTTTTGTCGGACCTAACGGAGCGGGCAAGACCACTACCCTGAAGATTGTGGCAGGCCTTCTGGCTCCGGACGAAGGGGAGGTCAGGATTGACGGCGTCGATGCCGTCAGGAATAACAAAGCCCTGAGGGAAAAAATCGGCTATGTCCCGGATTTCTTCGGAGTCTACGATAATCTGAAGGTATCGGAATATATGGAGTTTTTTGCATCATGCTATGGAATAGAGGGACTGATGGCCAGGAAACGGTGCGGTCTTTTGCTGGAGCAGGTAAAGCTGGAGGATAAGGCTGAATTTTTCGTGGACGGTCTTTCCAGGGGCATGAAGCAGAGACTTTGTCTGGCCAGGGCGCTGATTCATGAGCCTGATTTGCTGATTCTGGATGAGCCGGCTTCCGGCCTGGATCCAAGAACCAGAGTGGAATATACGACCATGCTGAAGGAACTGAGGGAGCAGGGGAAAACGCTGATGGTAAGCTCCCATATGCTGTCGGAACTGTCGGAACTGTGTACCAGCATCGGCATTATTGAGCAGGGACGTATGGTTTTACAGGGCAGCATGTCCCAGATTTTTGAGAGGGTGAACTCCTCAAATCCGCTGCTGATATCCATATTCAGCAATAAAGAGAAAGCCTTGGCCATATTAAAAAGCCATCCCTGCGTCCAGACCATATCGGTAAAAGAAGATGAGATTAAGGTTGGATTCATCGGTGACCGGCAGGACGAGGCGATGCTGCTTCAGCAGATGATAGATGCGGATGTTATGATCAGCGGTTTTATGAGAGAAAAGGGTAGTCTGGAAACACTGTTTATGCAGATTACCGGTCATGAAGGAGAGAAGGCGGTGCTGAAACATGAAAATGAATCCGGTTTATAAAAGAGAACTGACTGTCAGCAGCCGCAGTATCCGTATGGCGCTGATATTACTGATATTTAACAGTGTACTGGCGATAGTTGCCCTGTTTAATATGTTTACGGTGGTAGAGCAGGTTAAGGTAACGGCGGAAATACAGTATTCGCGGTTTTTGGAGCTGTATACCTTTGTCTCGTCCATCGAGTTTTTAATGCTGATGTTTATTATGCCGGCATTGACGGCCAGCAGTATCAGCGGCGAGCGGGAAAGGCAGACACTGGAGCTGATGCTGACGACCACAATGAAGCCGAAAGAAATAATTCTGGGTAAATTCTGGTCGGCCCTCACTACGATGCTGATCCTCGCTATATCCGCTTTGCCGGTACAGTCGCTGGTGTTTGTTTATGGCGGAATTACAATCGCAGATATGATGATACTGTTTTTGTGCTACGGAATCGTAGCGCTGTTTACAGGGGGAATCGGCATGTTTTATTCATCCCTGCTGAAGCGTTCTACGGTTGCCACTGTCTGCACTTATGTCACGATAGTCCTGCTTGTGGCCGGAACTTATGCAATTAATGTATTTACATACCGTCTGGATGCAAATGAGGTCAATTCTTATGTTTCGGTCTTAAACACCGCCGCCAGGCAGGCAAGTTCAGGAGGTTTTATTTATCTTCTCCTGCTGAACCCGGCTCTGACGTTCTATTCGGTTATTAACGGACAGGCCGGCGCAGGAGATATACGTAAGCCCTTTGAACAGTGGTTCGGCGCTCTGCCGGACAACTATATCATGGATCACTGGTCGGCTGTGAGCCTGTCTGTCCAGCTGATCCTTGCGATTATTCTGATTGCGATTTCAATTTATGCGGTTACGCCAATCCACGGAAAAAGGGAAAAAGCGCACCAGCATGAGAAGTTCAGAGGTTTTGAAAGAGAAAAAAGGAGACAGCCATGTTAAGAATCGGATGCCATTTGTCATCCTCTAAAGGATATCAGGCAATGGGAAAGGAAGCAGAAAAGATTGGTGCGGGGACATTTCAGTTCTTTACCAGAAATCCAAGAGGAGGAAGCGCTAAAAAGATAGATCCCGACGATGCGGAGCAGTTTCTTGCATTTGCCTCGGAAAAGGGAATCGAAAAGATACTGGCCCATGCGCCCTATACGCTGAACGGCTGTTCTGCGGATGAGAACATCAGGCGGTTTGCCAGAGAGACGATGGAAGATGATTTAAACAGAATGGAGTATACGCCCGGAAACTGTTACAATTTTCATCCCGGCAGCCATGTGAAGCAGGGAACGGAGAAGGGGATCGAATATATTGCAGAGATGCTGAACCTGATTTTGAAACCGGAGCAGAATACCACGGTTCTGTTGGAAACAATGGCCGGTAAGGGCAGTGAAGTGGGCAGGGAATTTGAGGAGCTTCGGGAAATACTGGACCGGGTGGAGCTAAAGGATAAGATGGGCGTCTGCCTTGATACCTGCCACGTTTGGGACGGCGGATATGATATTGTCGGTGACTTGGATGGAGTCCTGAACCATTTCGACGATGTAATCGGACTTGGCAGACTGAGAGCGATTCATCTAAATGACAGCATGAACCCGCTGGGGGCGCATAAGGACCGCCATGCAAAAATCGGGGAAGGGCATATCGGCCTTGAAGCTATGGTCAGAATTATTAATCATCCGGCGCTCAGGGAACTGCCTTTTTATTTGGAGACGCCAAATGATCTCGACGGATATGCAAAGGAAATTGCATTATTGAAATCAAAGTACAGAGAATAACGGTAACAGTTCATTTGTCTGAACTGTTACGAATAACATGACAGAAGCGGTGCCTGCCGGAGGCACCGGCTGGGACAGGAGGAATCGGAATGGGAATTATCAGAGCGGCAGCAGAAGCATTGGGAACATCCCTGGCAGATCAGTGGCTGGAGGTTATAGAGGCGGAGGATATGAGCGACCGCACGGTCTTTGCGAAGGGCGTAAAGATAAGAAACGGGCAGAATAAAAAAGGACTGGACGATGTGGTGTCAAATGGTTCGGTGATTCACGTGTATCCAAATCAGTTTATGATGCTGGTGGATGGCGGCAAGGTTGTGGATTATACTGCGGAGGAAGGGTACTATAAGGTGGATAATTCCTCCATGCCGTCGCTGTTTAACGGCAATTTCGGGGAAGCACTGAAGGAGACCTTCGGCAGAATCCGGTTTGGTGGCCAGACACCGTCAAAACAGATGGTATTTTTTATCAATCTGCAGGAAATCAAAGGAATACGTTTCGGCACAAGAACGCCAATCAATTACTTTGATAATTTCTATAATGCCGAGCTGTTTCTGAGGGCGCATGGAACCTATTCAATCAAGGTTACGGAACCGCTTAAGTTCTATTCCGAGGTGATTCCAAAGAATGAGGATCACGTTGAAATAGACGTTATCAATGAGCAGTATCTGGCGGAATTTTTATCGGCGCTCCAATCTTCGATTAACCAGATGTCGGCTGACGGCACGAGAATTTCATTTGTAAGTTCGAAGAGCCGTGAACTGGGGCAGTATATGGCTACCACGCTGGACTGCGACTGGAATCAGATGAGAGGAATGGAAATTCAGGCGGTGGGGATTGCAAGCATTTCCTACGACGAAGAATCACAGAAGCTTATTAATATGAGAAACCAGGGGGCGATGCTGGGAGATCCGGCTGTCCGGGAAGGATATGTCCAGGGCTCGGTGGCCCGGGGGATGGAAGCGGCCGGTTCCAATGCAAATGGCTCGATGGCAGGCTTTATGGGCATGGGAGTCGGGATGAATGCAGGCGGCGGTTTCATGGGAGCCGCATCTGCCGCCAACATGCAGCAGATGCAGATGAATCAGGCAGCTCCTTTTCAGCCTGGTATGGACCGGCAGCCGGGAACGGCACAGTCGTCCGGTATGCCGTCATCTCCTGCTCAGCCTTCCGGCTGGACCTGCGGCTGTGGGACGGTCAATACGGGTAAATTTTGTTCCGAATGCGGTTCACCCAGGCCGGCAGCAGAGTGGACCTGCAGCTGCGGCAGCATAAATAAGGGAAAGTTCTGTTCAGAATGTGGAAAACCCAGGCCGTAAAACCGGTATCAGTGGATAATGAATCGAAGCGCAGGTGAAGCCAGAAATGAATACAATTACATATAAGTGTCCCAACTGTGACGGCGGTCTGGTATTTGATCCGAAGTCGCAGAAATTCAAGTGTGAGTACTGTCTGTCTGAATTTACAGAAGGAGAACTGGAGCGGCCGCCGGAAGAACCGACGGAAGCATCAGCCGGACAGCCGGAGAGCGAAGCGGCAATGGTTCTTTACCAATGTCCCAGCTGCGGAGCGGAGATTGTCACTGAGGAGACGACTGCCGCAACGTTCTGTTATTACTGCCATAATCCGGTGGTAATCTCAGGGAAGCTGGAGGGCCGTTACAGGCCGGATTACGTTGTCCCGTTTGAGATGGACCGAAATAAGGCGGAAGAAATCTTTAAAAGCTGGATCAGGCGTAAAAAGTATGTTCCAAAAGATTTTTATTCTCCAAAGCAGATTGAGATGATGGAGGGAATTTATTATCCCTACTGGTTATACAGCTGTAAGGTGGACGGCCGGATTGATGCCGAGGGTGTCCGCCGCAGAACGACAAGAACAGGGAGCATGGAATTCCTGGAAACCAGCAGGTATCAGGTTGAGCGGAAAGGGCTGATGGAAGTCAGAAATGTATCCAGAAATGCCCTGAAAAAGGCGGATCGCAGGTTGTCGGAGAATGTTCTTCCATTCGATATGGAGAAGCTGAAGCCCTTTCAGACCGGTTATCTGTCCGGCTTCAAGGCTGAACGCCGGGACATGGAGAAGGAAGAATTTACAGAAGAAATTGAGACGGAAATCCGTGATTATGCGGTTGCTTCCCTGAAAAACAGTATTTCCGGCTATGACAGTATCAATGTAAAAAAACATGAAGAGAAAATCACATCGCCGGAGTGGGGCTATACCCTCCTTCCGGTCTGGGTCCTGACCTACAAGGATAAAAAGGAAGACAAGATGTATTACTTTGCAATGAACGGCCAGAGCGGCAAAATCTGCGGCGTGCTTCCTGTGGATTACGGAAGGCTGGCCGGGCTGTTTGCTCTTGTCTTCTTTCCGGTTCTGATTATGCTGCTGATAGGAGGGTATCTGATATGAGAACAGCCGTCCGAAAAAACAGTTTTGCCAAAGTCCTCCGTCTCGGGTTCCTGACGGTTCTTCTGTCGGTACTGCTGTGTATGGCAATGCCGTGGGCAGTCTTTGCAGGAGAGCAGCGTGTTTTTGACAATGCAAAGCTCTTTGACGCAAGTGAAAAAGAAGAGCTGGAACAGAAGCTGTCTTCCTTCCGGGAGGAATGGCAGATGGATCTAGGCGTCCTCACGACAGAGAGTACGGGCCGGAAAACAGTGGAAAGCTTTGCAGATGATTTCTATGATCAGCAGGGAATGGGAGAGGGAAGCAGCCACAGCGGCGCCCTGATCGTCATTGATATGGGCAGCCGGGAGCTTTATATCTCCACTCTCGGAGATATGGCAGATTATCTGACGGATGAGCGGATCGAGGCTGTATTAGACAGCGCTTACGGTTATGCATCGAAAGCGGATTATGCCGGGTGCGCGGCCGCGGCGGTGGACCGTATTGCCTCTTACATGGACGACGGCGTTCCCGCCGGTCAGTATGACTATATCAGGAAAGACTACAGGCCGTCCCTTGAATGGTATGAAATACTTTTTGCCGCTGCCATAGCGGCGGCTGCGGCGGTTATGCCGTGTATCGGCGTAATAAACCAGTATAAGATGAAAAAAGAGCGGAGACAGTCTCTGAATTATCATTTTTCATACAGGGGAAGCAGTGATTTCAAGTATGATGTGGTCAATGACATGTTTATAAATAAGATGGTTACCCAGAGAAGGATACCAAGAAATACGGGAGGCTCCGGCCCGGGCGGCCGGGGACCGGGAAGCTTTGCCGGCCGTACAACCCTACACAGGAGCAGCAGTGGAAGGATGCACGGCGGCGGAGGCCGGAAGTTCTGACAAATTAGAATATAAGATTAATCAGGGAACAGAGAATGATTCCGATGACCGTGGGAAGCAGAAATGCCACTACGGTCCAGCGGATACTTCCTGTTTCCTTTTTTACTGTGAGGCAGGTGGTAGAACAGGGCCAGTGAAAAAGTGAAAAGACAGCCATACATACCGCTGTTTTAATCGTCCATCCCTGTGCGGCGAAGAGGCCCATCAGAGCAGAGGGATCCGACATTTCAACCAGACATCCCGTCTGCAGGTAGCCCATTAAAATAATGGGAATTACAATCTCGTTCGCAGGGAACCCCAGAATAAAGCCCACCATAATCATTCCGTCCATCCCCATAAAGCGGCCGAAGGGATCGAGGAAGGAAGACAGATGGGACAGAAGGCTCTGGCCGTCGATAAACAGGTTGCCGGCCAGCCAGATGATGAGGCCGGCCGGTGCAGCTACGCAGACAGCGCGGGCCAGGACGAACAGAGTTCTGTCGAAAATAGAGCGTACGACGACTTTACCGAATTGCGGACGCCTGTAAGGCGGCAGCTCCAGCGTGAAGGAGGACGGCATGCCTTTCAGGATTGTTTTGGACAGAAGCAGGGACGACAGCAGCGTGGCGAGAACGCCGAGGAGAATAAAACCGGTAAGGACAGCGGCTGTGGCTAAGGATGCCCGGAATCCGCCGCTCTTTGCCCCGATTCCCATAAAAAACAGAGTGATCAGCATGATGAGAGTGGGGAAACGTCCGTTACATGGAACCATGGAGTTGGTCAGGATGGCAATCAGTCTTTCACGGGGAGAGTCGATAATCCGGCAGCCGACAACACCGGCAGCGTTACAGCCGAAGCCCATAGCCATGAGTGGTCATTGATGCCCGTCCCCGTCAGCTTCATGCTTCCGGCAGGTTCGGCTTTTTAACTGTTCTTTACACTGCAGGAACAATTGTTCTGTGACAATCGGCGGATGGGTGTCGGGAACCCGGATCCTCTCATGCTCCGGAACGGTCAGAAACGCAGAACTCTTAAATGAGAGCTTTTTTGTTTTTCCCTGCACCATATGACCCAGATAAACCGGGTTATGAAGTATCTTTATAATGGTGTTGGCAGTCCACTGGCCGGAGCGGCTGAAGCGGTCCGGATTCAGGCCCGGATGCTTCAGGCAGCGGTAGATAGACGGACAGGGAATCTTTTCATTATTTAATTCGGCGGCCAGTGCTGAGGGCAGAACCCCGCGGGACGCATCAAGAAAAAGGCGGAGCACAATAGGAGCGGTCTCAGGATCGGGAGTCAGCTGATGGCGCTCTTTTCCGCATTTTCGGTATCCATAGGGGGCGAAATTACCAATATAGGAGCCTTCTTCCATCCGTACCTGCAGGGAAGCCCTGATTTTACGGGAAATATCACGGGCATACATTTCATTAACCACATTGCGGAACGGGATTAAATCCGTGCTTGAGAACGCTGAATCATATCCGTCCCCGACAGCGATGAACCTGACTCCGCGGGAGGGAAAGAACAGCTCCGTATATTGTCCTGTTTTAATGTAATCGCGTCCCAGGCGTGACAGGTCTTTTGTCAGCACCAGTCCGATCTCCTTTTTTTCAATATCTTCAATCATCCTCTTAAAGCCGGGCCGGTCGAAGGAAGTGCCGGAGTAGCCGTCATCTACATATTCCCGTATTACGGTCAGACCATGTTCTGCGGCGTAGCGGAGAAGCATTTTTCTCTGATTGGCAATACTTAAGCTTTCTTTGGCGCCTTCATCGTCCTTTGAAAGGCGCAGATAGATGGCTCCGGGCAGAAATGATTTGTCAGAAAAAGATGGATACATAAAGAACCTCTTTTCAATCTGTTCAGAACATTTTATGCCGGAATCTTAAATTTCAATTACAGAGTGATAAAATTAAAGAAAAACAGTTGTGTCATCATGGTAAAAATAGTATGATAAGCCTGTAGAATCAGGCCTTTGAATGAGGAAAAGACAGCCGGGCCATGAGCGTGAAGACGGATAAGTACGGAAAGAGGAATTGATACATATGGCAATACTGATGACAGGATTGTGCGAAAAGGGCGTGGAACTGATATGGAAACAGTGCAATGAAGAATTGTACCCTCAGGGCATTGAATACCTGGAAGAAGCGGCACACGCCGGGGATGCGGAAGGCTGGTTTTTCCTTGGCAACTGCTATAGCTGGGGAGACGGCGCCGTCGGTTTCAGTGATAAAAAAGCATACGAATGTTACAAGAAAGGCATAGAGGGCGGAAGCGTCCGCTGTGTGCTGGGGGCGGCAAGGGCAGGCCAGTTTGACGAAGAGCTTAAGAAAGCCTCACCCTGCACCCTGGAGGAGAGCTATCGGGCCGTGCTTCAGTCTGCTGAAGAGGGCGACGCATTCTCCGCATTCCAGATCGCGGCGGCTTATGAGTGGGAGGCAATCTTCGATTTGCTCCAGCCGGAGGAGCAGAAACGCGAGAATTGCTATAAATGGTACGAACAGGCGGCAAAAGGCGGGATCGTTTCCGCTATGGTGAAAGTTGGAAAATGCTGCTTAAACGGCCAGTATGTACCGAAAAATGAAGAGATGGCCCTTAAGTGGGCCGATCGCTGCGCAGCGCTGGGAAATGCCTGGGGACTATACAGAATGGGGCTGCACCATCTGAATCTCGGGAATATGGAGGCTGCCTGGGAATATTTTGAAGCAGCGGCCAAACAGGGGGCCCTAAAGGCGTTTCTGCATCTGGGGCGCATGTACCTGAACGGTCAGGGAACGGAACGTGATATCGGAAAGGCTGTCGAAGCTCTGGAACAGGCGGCTAAGGCGGAGGAACCGGAGAGCTTTGCAGAGCTGGGAAATATTTTCTACAGGGATGAAGTGGTGGAACGTGACGATGAGAAGGCTTTTTACTGGTACAGCCGTGCTTATGCGGCAGGACAGAAGCAGACGGCCCTGCCCCTTGCCCATCTGTATCTGAGGGCGTCTGAAATCCAGGATCTCCAGATGGCGGAAAAACTGTTTAAAGAAGCGGCCGATATGGAAAAGGACGGCTGCGCAAGCCTTGTACTCGGGAATATGAGCCGTGACGGAATCGGCGGTATACCGGACATAGAACAGGCGGTATCCTGGTATGAGAAGGGCGCGGATATGGGGAATGCGGAGTGCATGGAGATACTCGGATGCCTGTATTTCCAGGGAGAGGACGGATTAGATACGGATTATGTTAAAGCCTTTTCCTGGCTGGACCAGTGCCATAAGGCAGGAACATTACAGTCTTACTCCAAGCTGGCTTTTTTATATATGAAGGGCTATGGATGTGATATTGATGAGGAGAGAGCCAGAGAATTGTTTGAAAAGGCGGCAGAGACAGAGTGCGACGGATATGCCTTTTACGAGCTGGGCTACCTCTATGAGCGCAAAAACGAATCACCGGAGGATTTGGAGAAAGCTGCGCAGTATTACAGACGCGCTGTTGAAATGGGAAATGAAAGTGCCGGACGGAGGTTTTCACATTTCAAAAAGGGAATGTTCGGGAAATGGAAAGTGATTTATTAGATTCCGGCGTTGACTAAGCACATGGTAAGGCACTGCTTGCCGCAGGCCTTACATTTTTTAAAGGCACAATCCATATTGAATGCTGCCCTTGGAAGATATCCGAGATCTTCCAGCAGTGTAAAGAGCGGGAAGAAGATCGCCATGGGGGGAAGCATGACGGATACAACCCAGGCAACGACCCTGAAAACGCCGTATATCAGGGAACTGACAACCCATTCCGGAGCGCCGATCCCCGTGAGGGCGGCAGCCAGCCAGGTTTCCAGCCTGAAGAGCTGATCCCACAGGAAGGAAGACGGATAATTCGCTCCGGTGATGGTGAGCCAGAAGATGCCGAGCAAAAGGGCAACCATAATCAGGGATCCGGTAAAACGGCCGGTAATGAGACGATCTATCCGTTCCTGCCGTTTCAGGTAAGCCGGATTTCTGTAGGTGACGGCCTGGGCGGTAAGGGCGGCAGGAGAAAAATCGGGAATCAGTGTTTTCAGGGAAGCTTTTTCAGGGGCGGAACAGCCGTCTGTGGAGGCGTCCGGTTCACTGCCTTTGGAAGACAGGGATTCACGGCCGGAACCTGAGTAGGAATAAAGCTCCAGCCCGTCTGTGCCGGAGCAGCAGAAGGGACATCCGCTGCAGGAAGCGGGAAATACCGGTTGGTTTTCTGCTTCGCCCGTATCCGGCTTCCGGCAGCAGCCGCACATCTGAAAAGAGGAAGAACAGCGGCAGTCTTCTTTGATGCTCTCCGTATCATTTAACCTCTTCTGTCTCGTACAGGCCGCGCTGAGGCAGGCTCCATATATTTTTTCCTTTAATTTGTCTAATCCATGGCGGTCTCTGGCCGTGCATGGAATCACAGGTATGTTCAGTTTCTCTGAAAGCAGATCGAAATTCAGTTCAATTCCCTTTTTAGCCGCCTCATCACAGAGGTTAACACAGAGAATGACGCGTGTAAGCTGCGAATCCTCCAAATCGCGGATTTGCTTTAACAGGCGCAGGCCGCGTTCCGGGCAGGTAGCGTCGCAGACGACTAACAGCAGGTCGGGTTCTCCTGATACAATATATTCTCTGGCGATTTCCTCTTCCTCCGAGTGTGTTCTGAGAGAGTAGGTACCGGGCAAATCGACGATCAGACAGGAAACATCTTTATAATGGAACTGGCCGCTGCAGCAGGCCACGGTTTTTCCCGACCAGTTTCCGGTGTGCTGATGCATTTTTGTCAGTGCATTGAAAATAGTGCTTTTACCCACGTTAGGGGTTCCGGCAAGTCCGATGGTAAAGAGCTTTTGCTGACTCATAAACAGGATTCCTCCATTTCCGTTTCATTTTCTTTGATAAATACCAGATCGGCATCCTCGCGGCGAAGAGCGATAACAGCGCCCTTAATGAGGAATGCGGAGAGTTCATCCCCGCATTTTTTTAAGATACAGGTAACACGGGTTCCGGGTTCAAATCCCAGGTCAAGGAGTCTTCCGGTAATGGATCTATTGTCTGACAGCCAGCAAATCTCTGCGGTCTGTCCGATATTCATTTTACTTAGGGGAAATAACATAGTCTCACATCACAGAATGATAGGTTTATTATTAGATATGTCTTGAGACGGGCTGGGGTGCCTGGCAACAGGAAAGCCGGGGACAGATTATAAAATCACGTTCACCGGCATATCAATTTTCATCGTATGTTCCGTCACAATACAGTCCCGGGCCAGAATACGTACGCCCGACTCTGAGGCAAGCTTCAGGGCGTCGGCAAATTCTGGATGGGTGTTTCGGTTGGGAGAGAAGGAAAGGATGCCTTTCATCTGTATCACGAAAAGTGTATATGCTCGGTATCCCTCCAGAGCAGCTTCCCTTAATTCCATAATATGCTTAACGCCGCGTTCGGTTGGTGCGTCAGGAAACATGGCGGCTCCGTCCTGTTCCAGTGTGACGCCTTTTACCTCCATGAAGGCGGGATGGCCGTCTTCTGAAAAAGCGAGGTCAAATCGTGAATCGTGATAAGTGATTTCCCTTTTAATATTCGTTACCGCGGAAGCGAGACCGCCGCCGGCCAGCCATTCGGCCGCCGCCTGGTTCGGCGCCTGGGAATCCATATTGATCAGGAGCCGTTTGTGTTCAAATCCGGCGTTATCTTTATAAACGCCGATAACGGAGTAAGCCGTTTTTCGTCCCTGTAAGGCAGCGTCCGGATGAAACTCCAGTAAAAGGGAGGCGCCGGGTAAAAGAAATTCTCTGAGCCGTCCCGTGTTTTTCACATGGCAGACCGTTTCCCTGCCGTCTATCAGTACATGGGCAATAAAACGGTTGGGTCTTTTTATAAATGTTCCGGTTACGATATTATTATATTGCATGATGATTTCTACCATTGCCTTTCCTGATTTGAGCTGTAAATCGTAATTATTATACAGCAGGGGGTGGCGGAAGGCAAGATTCAGTGGAGATTTAACTGAGGTTGGGAGGACGCGCCCGGAA
>NZ_KE992950.1 GCF_000466485.1 [Clostridium] symbiosum ATCC 14940
TCCGCTGGCCGTACCGGCGGCGTCCTCACCTGCTCAATTAAATTTTAAAATCGTCTTGTAAATTTCCTCTGCTTCCGCTATAATAAAAAAACACTACATCTGACATTCAACCGACAACTGCCGGCTTGTTTTCTGAATATCTGCCGATAGTTCTTTCTGCGGAGTAAAGGCGGTTTTATTTACTCAGAATTGCATCAATTTCTTTTCCGTCCAGTACCCGTTTTTTAATTTTCATTTGTCATTGTACCCTGAGTCTTTTTATTTCTGTTTATTCTTTTATCTGTTACACTGTCTGTCTCTATCTATATTTTAATCCAAAGCTTTCTTTGAATCCTATCTGTCCCGCTCTGCTGCACTTATGGCAGCCTTTCTTCTTTCATTTCTCATGCATCTGCTCTCATAGCAGTTGACATAATATTCCATTCAGGAGGTATTTTATGATTTATGAAACTTTTTTAACTACCATTCACTCACTTGTTCAGGAAAAACTGGAGGGCCGGGCTGAAGTATCCCTTCGGCGTGTCCTGAAAAATAACGGGCTTCTCCTGGACGGCCTGTCTATCTCTTCATCGGTTTCCGCATTCTCGCCGACTGTGTATCTGAATTCCTATTATGACGAAGAAGAAGGCGGACTACCTCTCCCCATCATTGCCGAGCAGATTCTTCTGCTCTATGAGGAGGGCGATGGACTGCCCTCGGAGCTGGCAGAACAACTGAAGGATTTTGAAAAGGTGAAAGACCGGATTGCCTACAAACTGATTAATGCGGAGGATAACGCCGTTCTTTTATCGGGAGTGCCCCACTTCCGTTATTTGGATCTGGCTGTTGTCTTCTACATCATCGTGGCGGAAAGTGAGGAAGGGCAGATGACTGCCCTGATTCATGACGAACATCTGAACCTGTGGAATATCACTGCAGATGATTTATCGCTGCTGTCGGAGCAGAATACCGGCACCCTTCTTCCCTGCCGGATTAAACCAATCGAGGACGCCATTATGGAACTGGGAGAGGGAGATGAAGGTACGCTCACGGACGCCTCCTCCCTCTTTCCTGTCAATCTCTATGTCCTGACCAACGAAAAGGGCATCAACGGCGCCTCCTGCCTTCTGTACAAGGATGTATTAAAAAACTTCGCGGCACAGGTGGACGATGATCTTGTCATCCTTCCCTCCAGTATCCACGAAGTTTTGCTGGCGCCTTATAAAAAGGCGCTGTCTCTCGATGAGTTAAATGAAATGATTTTCTGCATCAATCGTTCCGAAGTACCTGTGGAAGACCGTCTCTCGGATCACATCTACTTCTATTCCAGGGAACAGAACTGTCTCTATCTCCCGCCGAATCTCGAATTTAAGTCTTCTGTACCAGGCGGAACAATGAATCCACAATAAATATGGCAAGCGCCATCGCTCCGGCTATCTGTATGGTCTGTACCAGGTGGTAGGTGGAAAGATCCGCCAGCCCCTGTATCATAAAATAGACACAGCGGTAAACGGAGGCTCCCGGCACAGTGGGCAGGATCCCTGCTACCAGAAATACCGTAACCGGAGCTTTTAAGACCCTTGCAAAAATATGGCTCAGGATTGATACCACCAGACTGGAAAGAAAGGCCGCCATAATCAGGGAGCGTCCCGCCTGAAGCGCCAGCAGGTAGACAAACCAGCATACCCCTCCGGCCGCTCCCGCATAGAGCAGAAATTTCTTCGGTACGTCCAGAATAATGGAGAATCCGAAAATAGCCAGGAAGGCAGCCGCACTCTGTACTGCAAGTTCTGTCATAAGCCACCTCCCATCATTCCGAATACGACCATGGCGGCGCCGACACCGGAGGCCACACCCAGAGCCACCACAATCGCCTCGGCGATTCTGGCCACACCGGAGCTGTAATCCCCGTTCAATGTGTCGCGGATGGCCGCAGTAAAGGTTACGCCCGGTACCATGGGCATGATGGCGCTGATGATCACGGCATCAATATTCATACTGAAGAATACCAGCCGCTGTATCAGCAGCGCCGTCACCGCCAGGGCAAAGGAGCCGGCTGCATTCTGGCAGAAGTCATTGAACCTGAGGCGCGAGGCTCCTGTAACCGCCAGGGCCAGGACGAGCCCAACAACCCCTGCCGCCACACAGTCCAGCCAGTTTCCGCCGAATAATACGGCAAAGAAAGCCGATGTCATGATATAACCGATACATTTATGGAGAAAACCATACTCTATATTCGTACGGATTTCTTTTAATTCCTCCTGCGCCTCTTCCACCGTCATCTCACCTGCACAGAACCGCCTGGATATATTGTTCACCCGGTACACCCGGTTTAAATTAGTCGATCGTTTATTCACTCTCTTGACAACTGTAATTGCGCTGATCGAAGGATCGGAAAGCGTCGCAAATATTCCCGTTGCAAGTGCGAAAACTTCTATTCCCTCCAGGCCGGACTGCTTCAGTATCCGGCTGACCGTATCCTCGATACGGTATACCTCGGCCCCGCTGACCAGCATAATTTCCCCCGCCAGCACGGCCATCTCTATCAGTGCCTGATAATCCATTCTCTGCTACCCCATCTATCGTATTTACCGGAAAACCGTCAGGCCCCGGAGCGGTTGTTAAAAATCCCTTAAAATATTCTGCTGCCAATCTGAAATACGATAACTGCTGCCGTCCAGGCAACCGCCAGCTGAAAAGCCATCATCAGAAGCGTCCAGCGCGTAGACTGTGTCTCTCTTCTGATTGTCGCAATCGTGGCAATACACGGTGTGTATAAAAGGCAGAAGATCATCAGTGCATAAGCATTAACTCCCCCAAACCCTGCGCCTCCTAATATTGCGGAAAGCTGTGTCATGCCGGAAGCCGAATTAATATTACTAATCCCGTAAAGCACGGAAAAACTGGAGACCACCACTTCTTTGGCCGAAATGCCGGAAATCAGTGCAACTGCGATCTGCCAGCTTCCGAGTCCGGCCGGCGCCAGTATCGGCGTCAGACTATGACCGATAATCGCCGCAAAGCTTTCTGAAACATCATTAATAAGACCTGACGGCCCGATATTCAGAATAAACCAGAGGATGATTGAAGCAATAAAAATCGTCGTCCCTGCCTTTGTCAGATAATCCTTGACCTTATCCCATACATAGATAGCGACAGTCCTCAGATTCGGCGTCTTATATTCCGGCAGCTCAATCAGAAGAATATTATCGTATTTTTCATTTGAAGATCTATGTACAATATATGCCACCAGAATCGCGACGGCCAGACCTATCACATAAAGTGAATAGGCTACCAGAAGCGCCTTCTGAGGAAAAAACATCTCTGAAAACAGGACATAGATCGGCAGTCTGGCCGAACAGGACATAAACGGAGTGATGAGTATCGTCCTCCTTCTGTCCTTTACGCTCTCCAGCGCCCTTGTTGCCATGACGGCAGGAACCGTGCAGCCAAACCCCAGCAGCATCGGAAGGAATGCTTTTCCCGATAGGCCCACCATCCCCATTGTCTCATTCATCACATAGGCAACGCGGGACATATAACCGCTGTCCTCCAGAAACGCAAGTGCCATAAACAGGATGAAGATATTCGGCAGAAATGTCAGTATTCCGCCGACGCCTGCAATGACACCGTCCACAACAAGGGAGATCACCCAGTCAGACGCATGCAGCCCCTGAAGTACGGTAAGCGCTGAGGCGGAAAACCAGTTCAGGCCGCTCTCGAAATATCCCTTCAAAAAATCTCCCACTGTAAACGTAAAGAAAAATACGAGGGCCATAATACCCAGAAAAACAGGAATTCCCCAGACAGGATGCGTCATAATCTGATCCACCTTGTCGGTAAAGGCTGATTTCTCCGCCTTATTAAACAGGCACTCTTCTATTATTGCCTCGATATAATCATATTTTTCATTAATGATATTCTTCTCATAATTCTTGTCTATGATGTCATGCAGATCCACCGGATGATCTTTACAGACCTCCTCGTCGTATTCCATCATCTTAATCGCATGCCAGCGCATATTGTCCAATTGGCCGAAATGCGCTTTTAAGACGACCTCAATCTTGGCAATCCTGTCCTCAATTGAATCAGAATAGCGGACCACGACTCCCTGGGGCTCCTCCTCATAATGATGCACTACCGCATGCATCAGTACATCCAGCCCCGTTCTTTTCCTGGCCGAAACCGGTACGACCGGAATATGCCCGAGCATCTCCGGAAGTCGGTGCAGATCAATCTCCATGCCCCGGTCTTCGACTATATCCATCATATTGAGAGCCAGGATGACCGGCTTCTTAAGCTCCAGCAATTGAAGCGTTAAATACAGGTTCCTCTCGAGGGAAGATGCATCCACCACATTGATTATTACATCAACCTCGTTATCCTCTATACATTTTCTGGTGACCCGTTCCTCTATGGTATAGGACGTCAGACTGTATATTCCCGGCAGATCAATGACTTTGATGGGGCGTCCTTTATAGCTGGTCTCGCCTTCCACCCGCTCAACCGTAACGCCGGGCCAGTTGGCCACCTTCAGTTTAGCTCCTGTAAACGCGTTAAACAGCGTAGTTTTTCCACAGTTTGGATTTCCAACAAATCCAACCGTGATCTGTCCGTTATCTGCCTTCATGACCAGCGCCTCCCCGATTGTATTTCTGCTGGGTATGCTCTTGCCAGGATGACTCCCTGTTCTCAATTCCATCGGCTATTTTCTGGCCCAGCGCCAGCCTCGTCCCTCTGACGTTGATAATCAGGGTTCCGCTTTTCTTCTTATTCAGAACGGTTACTTTTGTATGCTCATTGACTCCCAGAGCCTCCAGACGCCTGGTCAGACGCTCCTCAATCATAACTTCCTGGACAATGTAACTTTTCCCTATTTCACCTTCATAAAGCTTCATGGTTAGTCACCTCTTCCCTATCGCTTTATCAATTGTAACCGTCCTGTGATTCCTTGTCAATTATCTTCCAGCTCCAGAAGCATTTTTTTAATTTCCGTCATCCGGTCACGCAGCGCCGCCGCTTCCTCAAAGTTCAGCTCTGCTGCCGCCTTATGCATCTTTTTCATCAGTTCTTTAACCAGCTTCTCCAGTTCCTTCTTATCCATCGATTCCGGATCCTTGGTCACTTCGTTGGTAATGCCTTCCGCGGCCTGGGAAATCGTAATCAGATCACGTACCGCCTTCTTAATCGTAGTCGGCGTGATTCCATGTTCCTCATTATAGGCCTGCTGGATCTTCCGTCTTCTCTCGGTCTCAACGATCGCGGCGCGCATGGAATCAGTTATGTTATCCGCATACATAATAACGTGGCCTTCTGAGTTTCTGGCCGCACGGCCCACCGTCTGGATAAGTGACGTCTCCGAACGCAGGAAGCCTTCTTTATCCGCATCGAGAATCGCCACCAGGGAAATCTCCGGAATATCCAGCCCCTCTCTCAGCAGGTTGATTCCCACCAGAACGTCAAAAACATTGAGACGCATATCCCTTATAATCTCCGCTCTCTCCAGAGTATCAATATCCGAATGGAGATATTTGACGCGGATCCCCACCTCGCGCATATAATCCGTCAGATCCTCCGCCATTCTCTTGGTCAGCGTGGTTATCAGAACTTTAAATCCTTTTTCCACCTCCCTGTTGACCTCGGATACAAGATCGTCAATCTGTCCTTCCACCGGACGTACTTCGATTGGAGGATCCAAAAGTCCCGTCGGACGTATAATCTGCTCCGTCCTGAGCATCTCATGCTCCTCCTCATATTTGGATGGTGTGGCGGAAACAAACATAATCTGATCTATCTTGCTCTCAAACTCCGAGAAATTGAGAGGACGGTTGTCAAGAGCCGACGGAAGGCGGAACCCAAAGTTGACAAGCGTCTGCTTTCTGGAACGGTCTCCCGCATACATGCCCCGGACCTGCGGCAGGGTTATATGAGACTCATCGACAATAATCAGGAACTCCTCCGGAAAATAGTCAATCAGCGTACAGGGCGGCTCCCCGGGCAGGGAACCGGTCAGATGGCGGGAATAGTTTTCAATTCCGGAACAGAATCCCGTCTCCCGCATCATCTCCACATCAAAATTAGTTCTCTCTGAGATACGCTGGGCCTCCAGAAGCTTATCCTCGCTCTTGAATTCAGCCACGCGCACCTTCAGCTCCTCAAGGATATTCGTGGCCGCCTGCTCCATCTTCTCCCTCGGGATAACATAATGGGAAGCAGGAAAAATCGCGATATGTCCCAACTGGGACTTGACCTCCCCGGTCAGCGTATCGATCTCTGCGATCCGATCCACCTCATCCCCGAAAAACTCAACCCGGTAGGCGTCTCCGGCCGAATACGCCGGATAAATCTCCAGCACATCACCACGGACACGGAAGCTGCCGCGTTTGAAGTCCATGTCATTTCGCGTATACTGAATGTCAATCAGCTTATGAATAATCTCGTCCCGATCCTTTATCATACCCGGACGGAGTGAAATTACCATCTCCTTATAATCTATGGGACTGCCCAGGCCATAAATACATGAAACCGACGCCACGATGATAACATCCTGACGTTCAGACAGGGCAGCCGTCGCCGAATGGCGCAGCTTGTCTATCTCATCATTGATGGAGGAGTCCTTCTCGATATAAGTATCGGTAGACGGGACGTAGGCCTCCGGCTGGTAGTAATCGTAATAGGACACAAAATACTCCACCGCGTTCTCCGGGAAGAACTCCTTGAACTCCGAATAAAGCTGGGCGGCGAGAGTTTTGTTATGGGCAATGATGAGGGTCGGCTTCTGCAGCTGCTGAATCACATTGGCCATGGTGAAGGTCTTGCCGGAACCAGTAACTCCCAGTAACGTTTCGCATTGATTGCCTTCTTTAAAACCTTTGACCAGGGCTTCGATTGCCTGCGGCTGGTCGCCGGTGGGCTTAAATTCTGAGTGTAATTTGAACTCCATAGTGTGTTTTTACCTCCTTGGTGACCCGATAAAAAGTACGAATATTCTTGAACTCCTTTAATTCTGAATAGAACTGCACTTCAATAATTTTTAATACAAGGATTATAGCACAGGCGATATAAAAAGTATAGGCACAAAAGAACATTTGTTCCTTTTGTGCCCATTCTATGTTACTGCTTGCAGAACGCCGCTTTTCAGCGGGGATGTAAATGATGTGAACAGTAACATATTACTAGTATTTTAACACTCTCAGCGTCACCTTCATCCCCCGGTTTTCCTCACTCTCCACTTCGATTCCGCAAGTCTCCCCATAGCACAGCTTAATTCTCTGATTGACATTCCACATGCCGAAGCCGCGTTCATCGCATCTGGCCGTCTGCTCTGAATTAATTCTCTTCTGCAGTTTTGCGAGACTCTCCGGATCCATTCCATTGCCCGTATCCTCCACTGTAAAAATCAGAAATTCCCCGTCCTCCCCGGCCGACACTTTTAAATATCCGGAACCTTCCTTTGATTTCACGCCGTGATAGATTGCATTCTCGACGATTGGCTGCAGAATGAATTTGGTTATCTCATAATCCAGGATATCCGGTTCTGTCTCCATTTCCCAAATCAGCTGATCATCAAAGCGGACCTTCTGAATCTTCAGATAATAGATGACGTGCATCAGCTCGTCCCTCACCGTGACCATATCCCTGCCCTGGTTAAGGCCAAGCCGGAACAGCCGCGAAAGATCCGTCACCAGCTCCGCAACCTTCCTATCCCCATTTTTCCTGGCCAGCATGTTGACAGAATCCAGTGTATTATAGAGAAAATGGGGGTTTATCTGGTATACCATCGTCTGCAGCTCCAGGCGGCGGCTCTGTGCCTCTTCTTTCTTCACTCGTTCAAACAGTTCGGAGATCTGATCCGCCATCTGGTTCAGCAGTCGGCCCAGGCTGCTAATCTCGTCTCTTCCCGTCGGTTCGACTTTTGCCGAAAAATCGCCTTTTCCGTAACGCTCCATAGATTCTTTCATACTCTTAATCGGCTTTGTGAGCCTCGCCGCCAGCCAGATGCTGATGGCAGCGGCCGCCAGAAGGGCGGTCAGAAGAACCTTTACCATTTTACTGAACAATTCTTTGGCAGGACCAAGGATCAGATGTTTATCACTCCAGGTGCGCAGATACCAGTCCCCGATTGTGATCTCCGTATGCAGCAGTTCCGCATAATTGTCATAATAATTATAGAAAAATCCCTGCTCTGTCACCTCGAACCCATTTCGGAGTCCCTTAAGTGAAAAGCGCTGGCTGTTCTGCAGTCTGAACTTACTGAACATATCTAATATATGGCTATTATTTATCTGCAGAAACAGATATGCAGCTTTTCCTTCTTCCCCGGCCGGCTCAAGCTTCTCAAATGCCATCATGCTGGCCGTGTCATAACCACTGTCCCACACGACATTTCCCTCATGGCGTTCAGCCGTGCTGATACGGTCAACCAGATAAGTTCTCACTTTCCGGGAATCTCCAGTTCCCACAACTTCGTAGGCTTGGTTAATGACATACATATTATGAATAAAGCCATGATTCTTTATGTACTCTTTCATCCACGCTTCCAGCCCGCCCCGCGGTTCCCCCTCTTCCCAGAGAAGCGGCATCTGAGATAAAAACGCTTCGTTCTCCGCCAGCTTTTCCATCTCATTTTCACAATTCTGGCGAAAAAAACTGATGGATGAGCATAAGGACTGTGCCAGCCGTTCCTGGTTCTGTTGCTGCATCTCCACCAGATAATCGCAAAGCACCTGATATCCGGTCACCCCAAAGAGCAGGAACAGGATGGTAATGGCGCCTCCAAAACAGACTGTTATCTTTGCCCTGACCGTCTTAATCATCCCTTTTTCCCACCCGCTTTCGATACTGCCCCGGCGTCTCCCCCGTATGCTTCTTAAACTGCATGCTGAAATAATACACATTGGAATAACCGACAGCCTGTGCAATGGCCTGATGCTTGATATTCGTATGCTCCAGGAGCTGTTTCGCGCGTTCGATCCGTTTTCCTGTTATATATTCAATACAAGTCAGGCCCATCTGCCTCTTAAAGAGCCTGGAAAAATATCCCGGACTGACATGAAGCGCTTCCGAGATATCGTTTACTCCGAACTCTTCCTGTCCTATATTCTCATCAATCATCTGTACCGAGCGCGCAATCAGTCTGCCGGCTTCCTGTCCGCCCTCTGCTCCTGCTTCCAGAACCATTCCCGCATCCCGCAAAGAAGAAGGCAGCTCCATCCAGTCGTCCACCATCCTTCCGACGGCGATTCTTACCTTCTGGTGCAGCTCTTCCTCCAGAAACCGGGAAAATTCCATCAGAGCGGCCCCGGACGGCTGAAATCTCAGAAGCACGGCGGCCTGTCCTTCTGACAGCCGGACGCACTCCACACAGCCGCCAAACGCCGACGAGGCAGCATGAAACACCGCCATTCGAAAGGCTTCGCCGGAAAGTCTGTCTTGACCGGAGTTCCTGTCTTGACCGCCATCCAGCCGGATGGCCATGCAGCTCATCGGACCGCCGCCGGGCTGAATCTCCGCCAGGTTCATTCGGCTGCCAAAATCCTCCCTATCGGATATCTCCCCCCTCAGGACGGCGCGCCAGAAATCTCTTGCAAGCTGAGGACGATAGACTTTCACGATTTTCTCCGTCTCAAGTACCTGATCCTGCACGATACGGTCAGAACGCACACGTTTCATGGCTTCCAGAACCGCCTGCTCCATCTCCTCCGGGACAACCGGTTTCAGCAGATATTTAAAGACACCGGCTTCGATGGCCTCTCTGGCATATCCGAAGTCCTCATAAGCCGACAGTAGCATTACCTTTACGGAGGGCCATGATTCCCGGATCTGCTTTGCCAGCTCAATCCCCGACATTTTAGACATATAAATATCGGTGATAACCAAATCAAAGGGCTCTTCCCTCAGGAGACGGAGCGCTTTATCCGCACTTTCCGCCATGGCCGGCTTATCACAGCCCAGCTTTTCCCAATCAATGAGTTCCGCCATTCCTTCCCGGATAATCTTCTCATCATCCACAAATAATATTTTCATCCGCCTTCCGGCCTCCTTTGCACCCCATATCACAGCTATTGCAGATATTTTACCTCTGTTCTTTTAGTATAACGAAGTTATCCGATTGGTTCCAGTACCATTTTTTCCCTGTTCTTTCAGTTTTTTTCCTTTTGCAGCATTTTATCCGCATATACGGCTAATACCAGAATGGTACCCTTTATCAGGTATTGATAAAAGGAAGGCATATTTACCATATCCAGCCCGTTATTCATCACTGCAAGGAAGCTGACCCCCAGGAGCGTTCCCGCAACGCCTCCGCTACCACCTCTCATCCCGGTGCCTCCCAGAGCCACCGCCGTGATAAAATCCAACTCGTATCCCTTGGCCGCCACCGTGGAGGCACTGGACAGCCGGCCGACCAGGATCAGGCCGCTTAAACCGGCCAGAACACCGCACAGCGTGTAGCAGAGTATGATGACCCACATCGGCTTGATTCCGGCCAGCCTTGCAATTTCCTGATTTCCTCCTACCGCGTAGACTGCCCGCCCCGTCCGGGTGTATTTAAGAAATGCATAGAGCAGAAGGAACACGGCCAGGAACAACAGAAGCTGGACCGGCACGGGCCCGATATGCCCCTGTCCCAGCATGGAATAGCCGTCGTCCATAAACGTGATCGGCGATCCGGAGACTCCCTGTACCACAGAATCAGCCGTCACATAGACAAGGCTTCTCGCGATGGACATCATAGCCAGCGTGGCTACAAAAGGAGCAATCTTCAGCTTTGCGATGCAGAGTCCGTTTATAAGGCCAATGAAGCCGCAGGCTGTCAGAGCAGCGGCCACCGTAAGGGCAAACGGCAGTTTTACCGGATTGGCCGCGCTGATCGCATTTCCCAGAAGGCCCGCTCCAACCACGCCCGACAGCGCCATGACCGAACCTGCGGAGAGGTCGGTCCCGCCGGTCAGAATGACCAGCGTCATCCCCATGGATGCTATTCCATACATGGACAGCGTCCTTAATATATTATCGATGCTCCGGGGTGAAGCAAACTCCGGGCGAATAGCGGTGAAACCAAAAAACATGACTATCAGGAGAACAAATATCAGTTTCTGCTGATTAAAATGCTTCTTCCTGCTTCCCTCTCGTTCCATCATTGTCATACACCTCCTATTTTCCTGGAAGTCTCTCTGTTCGGGAACAGATAACGACCGCCGACTGCCAGAATAATTACCAGTCCCTTGATAAACAGCTTGTAATAGGTAGGCAGCCCCAGAATATTCAGACCATTTTCGATCACGCCGAAAATGAAAATGCCGATTACCGTCCCTGCGACCGAGCCTTTTCCGCCGGACTGCAGTGTACCGCCAAGCACGACGCCGGCGATGACGTCCATCTCATAGGACTCACCCGCCACGGCCGACGCACTGGCAACCCTGGATGTCATGATGATTCCGGCCAGCCCCGCCATCACTCCCATCAGCACATAGGTCAGACAGACATTCCGCTCGGTCCGGATCCCGGAGAGCCTGGCCGTCTCCCTGTTTCCTCCGATCGCAAACAGGGAACGCCCGAACGAAGTGTATCTCAGAAGCCAGCCGCCTGCCAGAGCTACGAGGATAAACAGGACGGCAGGAGCCGGCACAATTCCCAGATATCCTTTCCCAAACCAGGCGAAATCGGCCGGAATCGGCTTAAAGTTGATAGGATAACCGCCTGTATACAAATACGTGATTCCCCGCGCAAAGATCATCATGGCAAGAGTGGCGATAAACGGCTCCACCTTCAGTTTGGTAACGATCAGGCCGTTGGCCAGGCCGATCAGCGCGGCAACGGACAAGCCGATCAGGATAGCCGCATAAGTATTGCATTTAAACAGATTACTCGTAATATAGTCGCTATACCCTCCTATCGTCAGTGACGCAGTCACCGCCCCCGCCACGGCAAAGGTGGAGCCAACCGACAGATCGATGCCGCCTGTCAGGAGCACCAGAGTCATGGCAATTGACATGATTCCCTTGATTGAATTCACCCGGATAATATCCATCATATTCCCTTTCGACAAGAAATTAGGCGCAATCAGACTCATGATCACCATCAGGGCTGCCAGTGCAAACAGAATGACGAGATGCGGCCTTACGGCCAGGCAGATTCTGTCTTTCAGGGAAATTCTCACTGTTTTTTTCTTTTCTTTCATTCCTTCCATTCTCTTTCCCCCCTCGCTAAACGGCCTGCCCGGCGGCATAAGCCATGATCGTCTCTTCTGAGAAGGATCCCCGGGAAAGCTCCCCGCTGATCCGTCCCTCATGTATGACCACGATCCGATCGCAGACCCCTATCAGTTCCGGCATCTCAGAGGATATCATAAGAATCCCCATCCCTCTCTCCACCAGTTCCTTCATCAGTTCATATATCTCCACCTTCGCTCCCACGTCGATTCCCCTGGTTGGCTCGTCTATCATCAGAAGACTGCAGTCGGCGCACAGCCATTTGCCGAGTACTACCTTCTGCTGGTTACCTCCCGACAGATTCGCTACCGTCTCATAGATGCCCGGAGCCGCTATGTGCAGCTTTTCTTTATATTCTTCCGTGATTTCCTCCTCCTCCTAATATATAAGTGTAGGGTTTCAG
>NZ_KE992951.1 GCF_000466485.1 [Clostridium] symbiosum ATCC 14940
TCCGATGCGCACTCCAAAGAGTGCAAACGGTCCCTGCAGCAATTCGTTCCGACCGGATTCCCCCTCCACGACCAACTTCCCACGGGGACGGAAGACTCAGCCATCCCCTCTCACCACACCGGACATGGTCCGTTCCGGACGCGTCCTCCTACCTCAGTTAAACCTCCATAAATTTTAACTAAATCTTAACACCTTTTATTTCTATTTCGATGTATAATCTGACTTATCATCATGTGACTGGGAAAATATGGCAGATCGAATAATTATGCATATCCTACAACAGGGCGGCGTACCCTCACGTCGTCCTGTTTTATTGTCCGCAGGGCGCTTCCTGCCGGTTTCTCACAGATGTATCGCATTCGTCCAGGCGGTTCTCCCGTACCGGTCGCTTACCTGGACACGGATATACGCCTCATCTCCCCGCAGCTCGTATTCCCCTCTCTGCAATGTTCCCTTATAGCTCCCACAGACCAGGGCCCGGCCGTCATTTATATGGTTTCCTGCGATAAAGTCGATCCGGTAAACAGGTGAACACTCCACCCAGGCAGTTTGGTCCTTAATCCCCCAGCCATAGATTTCCGGCCCGGCCGAAGAATAATAATTACCGCTTATCATGTTCTTCAGAATCTCTTCATGGGACAATCTGTCTGCCCTGACAACAATATATCCGCCGCAGGCATCGTCAAAAAAGCCTTCATTATGGTTGTCATCCGCAGCCACCGCGGTGATTCTTTTCCCTTTTCTAAGCATCCTGTCCCAGCTCAGATAATCATATCCCGTATTGCTCTCATTAACGGTCCCGTAATTGAAGATTTCGAGAGCCCACAAACCTTCCGTATCAATAAACTCCTCCGCCTCTGCCCTGGACCATACCGGATGGTTGTAGATGGTAAGACAGCCGCGGCTCCTGAGATAGTCGCACAGCTTCTGCGCTTCCCCGGCTCCGTCCCAGGTTCCGTATAATTTTGAAGGTTTTACAGCTTCCTTCTCTCTGAAGACATGTTCCCCGGCCGCTTTCTGCATCTGTTTCGTCCCCAGAATCCCGTGTATATGATGCACCTTCAGCTTTTTATGGGGAGCCTCCTCTTCACAAAGCGCCACAGACGCCTCCAGCCCGGGCAGAATAATAAAATCTTCGCAGTCAAACTCGCTTCTGTAATCCGTATATAAATCGTGTTCTGAGAAGCAGAGAAAGCTGTAGCCATGTTCCCTGAACAGCCTCACGGATTCTTCCGGCGTCAGTTTTCCGTCGGAATTAACGGTATGGCTGTGCAGATTTCCTTTATACCAGTTTCCTGAACTGCTGATTCCATTTTGATCTTTAATCACGTTTTTCCTCCTGTAACAAAAACATGGCAATACCAAGTGCAGTGGCCGGGTCTATAATGAAATGCAGTTGTGCTCCGCCACCGACATGTAAACCTTATCGCCGTTGTCAAACAGCACACGGCTTCTGAAAAGCACATCTGCATGAAGCTTCACGCCGTTCACATTAATCTGATACCGCAGAACATTGCCCCTGGGCATATTATCCTCAATAATGCCTTCAAAATGATACTCCTCGTCATTGACAATCGGAGCCGATGAGATGCTGAACGTCTCAGGCCTGATGGCCACCTCTCCGGATTTAGCCGTTCCTGTCATCGTCTGAAACTGTTCCGATGTTATCTGATTATAGTTTCCAATAAAACTTGCGGCAAAGCTGCTGACCGGCTTCGTATAGACTGAAACGGGATCTCCCGACTGCTCAATGCGCCCTTCGTGGAACAGATTGATGACATCCGACATGACCATGGCCTCATCCTGGTCATGGGTTACGAATATTGCGGTGAGCCCCAGCTTCTTTGTAATCTGCTTGATGCTGATTTGCAGGGATTTACGCAGCTTCGCGTCAATCGCACTGAGCGGCTCATCCAGAAGCAGGACCTTAGGTTCCATGACAATGCTCCTGGCAAGCGCCACTCTCTGCTGCTGCCCGCCCGAAAGGCTGGCCGGGTGCTGCTTTTCTTTCCCGTTCAGCTCCACCATCTTGATTGCTCCGGCCACCTTTTCTCTGATTGCCGCCGGATCCATCTTTTTAAGCTTCAGTCCAAATGCAATATTTTCCTCCACCGTCATATTGGGAAACAGGCTGTACTGCTGGAAAACCATTCCAATATTCCGCTCCTTCGGCTCCTTGTCCGTAATGTCCTCGCCGTCCAGGAAAATCCGGCCGCCGTTTACCTCTTCAAGTCCGGCCAGGCATCGCAGAAGCGTACTTTTTCCGCAGCCGGAAGGCCCTAAAAGCGTGACAAACTGTCCCTTTTCTATATTGAGGTCAATTCCTTTTAAAACCTGGTTTGAACCGTAAAATTTTTCGATATTTCTGAACTCGATATACGCCATTGCAAATCCTCTCTTCTATATTTATTTCCATTATTCATGAACTTTTTCATCCCCGCCTTTTCCCCGCAGGAACACAAATCCAGATATCAGAAGAGTCACACAGAACAGTACAATAATAATAGCACAGGTGCGCTGGCTGGATTTCTTCATCACATCATACAGATACATCTGGGCCGTGGGGAAGTAATTACCGGCCATCGTATTTATGACAACAAAATCACCGAACACAATCGCCATCGCCAGCATGGCCGACACCATGACGCCGCTTATGATATTGGGCACCACAATGTGGAAAAATGCATAGAACCTGCCTGCCCCCAGCATCTGGGCCGCCTCTATCAGGCGGGAGGCGTTCATCCCGTTCAGGTTGTTCCTGATTCCCTGGTATACATAGGGAAGAACAACGATGCAGTAGGTAGAGGTCAGCATAAAAATACGGTTACTGAATGGTTCCGGCGCATCGGCATACAGAGCCAGCACACTGATTGGAAGGATTACGCCCTGAATCGCATAGGGCATCGTACATAATATCTTCATATATTTATCCAGCCAGGGACAATATACCACCACAACATACATCGCCAGGAGAACTGCCAGTGTACATAAGATAATCGGAAGAATGGAAATCACAATTGTCCTGCCGATTGACATCCAGAATGCTCCGTCTGAAAATATTTCCGCATATGCGCGGAGTGTGAATCCGGTTGGCATCACATCCATCCATTCGCTGAACATGGAGTAGATAAAGGTGAACAGCAGGGGGAGCATCAGGTAAATGCCAATCACACCCAGAATAACGCCGGAGCCTCTTTTACTTTTTTTCATTCTTTCCCCCTCCTCTCTTCTGTGTCAGCGACTGGGTAATAAGAATCGACAGCGTCATCATAAGCATCAGTACAACCGCCAGGGCGCTTCCAAACTGAGGTCTCTGCACCACGTCTCCCGTGAACTGTTCCGAGATGCGAACCGGAAGAATGGAAAAGTTATTCATCAGCAGGGCGTATGCCGTCGCATAGGCTGATACGGCATTGGCGAACAGTGTGGAAAAGGTTCCGAGAATACTCGGCATCAGCACAGGAATTCCTACTCTGCGCCAGAATACCGCGCTGTTTCCCCCCATCAGGCTGACCGCCTCCTTCCACTCATTCCGGATAGAATCGAAGGAAGGAATTAACAGCAGGGTTGCCAGAGGAATCTGGAAGTAAACATAAGTCAGCATCAGGCCCCAGACTGTGTAGAGTGGAAAATCAGCAATGGCGTCAATTCCCAGGTTTCGTCCCAGGATTGTGATAACCCCGGCATTGCCCAGCAGAATAATGAAGGAAAATGCCAGGGGAACGCCGGAAAAATTGGATACCATGTTCAGAACACTCATAAAAATCCGCTTTGGCCTGCCCCCTTTTTCGCAGGCGGCGCGTCCTCCCACAAAAGCAACGGCCAGGCCAATCACGGCCGAAACAACCGATATGATAAGACTGTTTTTGATAGCCGTAAGATACAGCGGTTTACTGAATATATTTATGTAATTTTGCAATGTGAAGCCGGGATCTCCGCTCTCAGGCATAAAGCTTTTCACGATAATAGTGAATACCGGCAGGATTTCAAACATTCCTGCCAGTATCAAGAACGGGAGCAGAGCGGCGAAATAAGTTCTTTTCTTCACGCTTTTGTTCTCCCCATATTATTTTGCATAAGCAATGACTTCCTCCTGCCACCGGGTTCCAATCTCCTTGGTCGTCTTATCCCAGGCTTCCTGGTCTTTCACCATGCGGCTGTTCTCATACTGCTCGTCCGGCAGCATTTTCTCCTTTACCTCCTGAGGAAGCTCCACATCTCTCACCGGCCTTGCATAGCCCTTTGCCAGGTTTATCTGTCCTTCATCGCTCAATATGTATTCACGGGCCATGGCCGCAGCATGCGGTCTCTGGGAATATGCGTTCAGGATAGTACAATAACCGCTCTGGATGGAACCTTCCGACGGGATATTGATTTCAAAATCAGCGCCTGGATTATTTGCTACAAACTGGTCACGATAGCCAAGCGCATTATAGTCCCACAGGAACGCAACGCCCACCTCGCCTTTCTCAATACGGGCCATGGAGAATTCTCCCAGGTCAAGCCTTCCCTGCTCCGCAATCTGCCGGAAGAAATCGAGGCCCGGCTGGATGTTGCTCTCATCGCCGCCCATGGCAATGGCTGCTGCCAGCACTGCGAACTGCGCCTGGTTAGCTGCCGCCACATCCCCCACAGCGATTTTGTAATCGCCTTCCAGAAGGTCGGCAAATGATTTCGGCGCTTCCCCCACCAGCTTCTTGTTTGTCATCATCGTCATGGTTCCATAGTAACCGATGATCCAGTCACCATCGTCATCTTTCGCCCAATCCGGGATAGAATCCCAGTAGCTTGTTTTATATTTTAATGTAACGCCTTTTTCCTCTGCTATCGGTCCGAACGCCTGTCCCACATCACCGATATCCTTTGTGGCTTTCTTCTTTTCAGATTCAAACAGGGAAATCTCTTCCGCGGAGGACATATCCGTATCTGTATGCTCAAGTCCGTATACTGTCTTTAAATCCTCCCATGTCTCTACCCAGTTGGCCCAGGTGTCAGGCATTCCCACAGAATCCACCCTGCCTTCTTTTTGCGCTTCTTTAAGAATTTCTTCCGTACTCATACTATTCAAATCCACCGCCTCTGCGGATGCCTGTCCGGAACATCCCGCCAGGGCTCCGGCAGCTAAAACTGCTGCCGTCAGAATGCTCAATCCTCTTTTTTTCATATCATATCTCCTCTTTTTTCTTACTTTTTGATAATTTGGAAGCCGAATACCGTCCACTCCAAAGCCGGAGCGCGCCGGTGTCAAGGCTCAGGACCCAGTATACGCAAAGATTGTAAATTCCGTTATCAAATTTATGTAAAGACTTGGGAAAAATTAAGTAACCATTCAGACAGCGTGTAAAAAGCCGGGTGCAGCCTCCTTTTCAGAAGCTGCACCCGGCCCAGGATATGAGTTCATTCAGTATTACAATGATACTATTCAATTTCAAAATCTTCAGAATGGAAATTGCTGTAAAATCTCCCCTTTACGGCGGTAAACCGAAGAACGCAATAGTCCGGATCGGTCACTCCCAGGGGATAATACATCGTGTCACCTTCCTGCCAGAGCATTTTCTTTACTTCAGCGTCCTCCAGCACTTCCATCGTGCCGGTAAGCATAGCTCCCCGGTAAAAGCGTTTGTCGCAAAAATAGATACATGCCTGCGGATTGCTTTTGTACTGTCTCACCCGCATAGAGGATGTATTCGTATGAAAATAAAACACTTTAATGCCTTCCCTCTTCCGTGGCGCCAGCATCGCCTTCGTATTAGGAAAGCCGTCCTCATCGACTGAGCTGATAAAAACCACGCTCTGCCTGTCTGTCAGTTTGCCGATTGTTGTCACTGCGTCTCTCATCTCATCTTTTCCCCTTTCCGGAACGTGGCTTATGCAAGTGCAGCATTGCCTTGCACCGCAATCACGCCCTGGGTCCATTATAATCCGAAGCCGCACGATAAGTAAATCAGGCACTTTTTTGTAACTATAACAGCCCCTTTTCCTTCAGGAAATCCTCCCTGTCATCCTCCAGCATCATTTCAATCCCAATGCTCTGCATGATGGAGATTGCGCCGAAGATTCTTTTCCCCCGTTCCGTCAGAAAATACTCTGATTTAAGCGGATAGCCGTCGTTTGTCAGCTTTCCGATGACTCCGCACTCCAGCAGTTCATTTAAATGCTGCACCAGCATTTTCTGGCTGATTCCCCGGATCGACTTTTTAAGCGCAGATAAAGAGCTGCCGCCTTTACTGAGCTGCCATATTATGAGCGGCTTCCATTTTCCTTTTATTATATCGTGTGTCATCTCCAGCGGACATGTATACTGGCTGCGCATTTTCATCCGGCCACCTCCATTTGTATAGAACCCTTCTCATATCATTCTCTATTCTTAAATTCCCCTTATAGCTCCACTGCGCGGAACCCGCCTCCGGGAACCAGCGCCATCGTATGGGTGAATCCGCACTCCGCTGCCAGTCTGGCCGCCTCTTCAAAACAAAACCCGATGTTGTCCGCATGGTGGCTGTCGGAATTGATGATAATCCGCCCGCCCATGTTATACAGCTCCTTTAGCAAAATCCGGTTCGGGTACGGCAGCGTCCTGTACCCTCTCGATATGGCCCCCGTATTAATCTCAAAGGGAAGTCCCTGATCGTTTAATTTTTTCATAGCAGCAAGAGCCGGCTCCAGATATTCATCCCTTGTCTCGTCAAAATCCCTGCCGCCCTCGTTAAACTTCGTCAGTAAGTCGAAATGTCCTACCCAGTCGCAATGCGTCCTGTCGTAGACGGTCGCCTCCAATTCATAATAATCGCGGGCCAGCGCATACCAGTCTCCATTCCACAGACGCCCGACGGCCTCGGTTAGTCTCTCCCTGCTGTCGTCAATCTCTACGTACTCTCCGTTTTTTAAAACACAGTGGGTGGAGCCGATGGCATATTCCGCTTTCTGCACCGGCCCGAGACAGTCCAGTTCGATTCCGATATAAAGGTTCATCTTCCCCGCATATTCCTCCCGAAGGCGGTACAACTCCTCTTTATACTGTTTCAGCGCCTGATCCGTCATCCCGAAGTTCTCCAGGCAGAATGAAAAGTCGGCATGGCCGGAAACGCCAAAATCCGTAAGCCCCTTTCTGTACGCCGCTTCCACCATCTCCCTGGGCGTGCTTTTTCCGTCGCAATAAGTTGTATGTGTATGAAAATCTGCTCTCAGCATAGCCTGTTCCTTTCCTGTTTGGATTGACCGGTTTAAATTGTCCATAGCCGGGAAAGCGCCGCGAATCCAGCGGTATTTTCCGGCCTGTACCCCACTACTCTAGCCGATCACAGGCCGTAATTCAACTACTTTTCTAAAGTTTTACCCTGGCTTTACCTGCCCTTGTTACTGTTTACAGTTCTTCTGGAATGCACAGTTCTGCCAACAATAACCTGCTCTTTTCATCAGACCGAGTTATCGGAGAGTGATCAGTTCGAGAAGCGACCGGAGGGGGGCCGTCATATGTTTTTCCCTGTGGCGGATCACAAGCAGCTCGTTTTTAAGTTCCAGTCCCTCCGCCTGCACCGTCAAAAGGCGTTCTTCCCTCAGTTCATTCCCGACGAGCAGATCCGGCAGTACCGTCAGGCCCAGCCCGGCTTCGGCGGCCTTGATCAGTGCGGTGGAATTTACACTGGTCCAGGACGGATACGCCGTATATCCGGCCAGGTACAGGGTACTGTCCAAAGTGTCCCGTATTGCGCTGCCCTTTTCCCTCAGCAAAAGCCGTTCTCCGCAAAACTCCTCCATGGAAAGCATTTTATCCACAGGCAGATAACCGGGAGCGCATAAGATATGCATTTTATATGAATCAAATGCCTCGCACACAAAAGGCCCCTGAGGTACGGCGCCTTCAATCAGAGCAAAATCGGCCTTCCCGCAGCGAAGTACTTCTACCGCCGCAGCTGCCGGAACTACCTCCACCGTCACCGGAAGCCCCGGCCAGCTCGCCTCAAAGCTTCGCAGGATTCCCGGAAGGTAAAAAGCCGCTATTGTGATGCTGGAAACAAGGTGGACCGGTGCCTTTTTTTCCAGACTTCCAATCCTGGAATCGAGGGCATCACAGGCCGCAAGAATCGGCGTCACCTCCTCCAGAAGCAGTCTGCCGCTCTCCGTTATCCTGATGCTCTTCGACAACCTGTCAAACAGGACCGTTCCCGCCCTCTCCTCCAAATCCCTGACGGCGTGGGAAACCGCCGACTGTGTAATATAGAGGTTCGCGGCTGCCTTTGTAAAACTTCCTGTCTCCGCCACCTCTTTGAATATTCTGTACTGCCTTACCTCCATATTGCCTCTTCCTCCATATTGCCTTTTCCCGTATCAGATATGTGAATCTGTGTATGCGTCAATCATGAATAAAAATAATCGATATAGCAAAATTATATCATTTTACAGATGAGTATGCAAAGGATATAATTGTGATTATCACGGCCGACAGCTTAGAGAGTGTCCGGAAATTGCTTGTTACTGTTCACAGGTAGTATCCCGCGAGGTGTTTTTTGTGAGTGGAGCGCAGCGGAAGTGAACCGTAACAATTGCTTTCCGTCAGCTGTGCGTCACACTTTGCGGGAGAGTATCAATAAAAACCAGAAAGGAACCATCATGCAGAATAATCCTGTTACCCAACCTGAAAAGAAGAATATTTCAAAGCCGCATCTTTATTTCTGGCTCTTTTCCATTAATCTTTACATCAGCGCATTTACATTCGGCGGAGGTTATGTCGTCGTCCCGATGATACGAAAATATTTTGTAGAACAAAAAAAGCTGTTCGATGAGGACGAGTTAATGAATATGGCCGCTGTCGCACAGTCGGTGCCGGGGGCAATCGCCATTAATCTGTCTGCCCTGGCCGGATACCGTTGCGCCGGGACCGCAGGCGTCCTCATAAGCTGCCTGGCGTCCATCCTTCCCCCTATCATGATCCTGTCGTTCATCTCTTCCTGGTATACATATTTTGCCGCCAATGCAGTCATTGCCGCTGTTCTGAAAGGGATGCAGGCCGGGGCCGCCGCCCTTATCGTCGATCTGGTGATCGATATGACAAATATGATTATAAAGGAGCGTTCACCGTTCCTCACCCTGATGATACCGGCTTCTTTTGCCGCCGGATTTATTTTTCATATCAACGTGGCTGTTATTCTGGGGATTTGCTGTATCCTGTGCGTGTTCCGCCTTCTTGCAAAAGAGCATCTCACCAGCCGTCGGGCCGCAGGAAAGGCTGATTTATGAATCTGCTGCTAAACCTTTTCACCGCTTTCTTTAAAATAGGGCTTTTCAGCATCGGCGGCGGCTATGCAGTCATCCCAAATATTCAGGAACAGGTAGTGACCGCCCGGGGCTGGATTTCCCAGAAAATTTTCACTGATATTATTACGATTTCACAGCTTACCCCGGGGCCTTTGGCTGTCAATACCTCCACCTTTGTAGGCGTCCGGATTGCCGGACTGCCGGGCGCTGTCCTGGCTACCCTGGGCTGCGTCATTTCCGGCATCTGCCTGTCAGTCACCCTGTACTGCCTGTTCGGCCGGTATAAGAAGTCCCGGTACGTGACAGAAATACTGAAGGGCCTTAAATCGGCTTCCCTCGGTCTGGTCGTTTCCGCAGCAGTCACCATCCTGCTCTTAACCTTTACGGGAAGCTCTGAGCTGAATCTGCACCCGGATATTGATACGGGATCCGTAATTCTTTTTCTGTTATCCATGCTGCTTCTGCGCAGAAAAAAAACCGGTCCCGTCTTTCTGATGCTCCTGACCGGGGCCGCCGGATTGTTTTTGTAAATACGGGCTGTTTTTTACTCCGGCTCCATGTTATAATACTTTTTTTAAAAAATAATAAATGGAATGCAAGGATTCTGCCCTCTGTGTCGTATTACTATTGAGCGCTTTAAATATATCAGGAATTTAAAAAGCAGCACAAACATTGAAAACAGATATCAGGAGGTTAAAACATGAAAAAATTGATTCTTACAGGGCTTGCGTGCATCGCCGCACTCAGCATGTCGATACCGGTGTTTGCATCAGAGACCCGCACTTCCCATCACAGCGCAAATTGCAGCGAAAGCCGCCGCTGTATCGATGACAGCAGGGGAAACGCCTGTGGTTCCCACAGCTGGATGGATGAGAATAATGACGGTATCTGCGATTATTTCACAGATGATGACAAAGACGGGAACTGTGATTACTGTACCGGCCAAGGCACAAATGCCGGAACCGGACGCGGACACCACCAGGGAAGAGGCGGACGCCACCATAATTAATTCCGGCCGGAAAGGTGCTTATATGCGCAGCGAACAGGATGCCAGACGTGTAATCGATTTATACTCCGACATGATACGCAGGATTTGCCTCCTGCATTTAAAAAATCAGGCTGATACGGAGGATGTGTTTCAGGAAGTGTTTCTGAAATACATCCTTCATTGTGATGTGTTTGAAAATGCCGAGCATGAAAAGGCATGGTTTATCCGGGTCACGCTGAATGCCTGCAAGGATTTTTTAAAAAGCCTGTTCCGCCACCGCACCGTACCGCTGGATCTGATTTCCGAGGAAACCGGCAACGTGATCTCTGAGTATTCTGATATCCTGGAAATGGTCCTGTCATTACCGGATAAATATAAAAATGTAATCTATTTACATTACTACGAAGGTTATACTGCCAAAGAAATCGGCCGCATATTAAACAAAAAGGAAAATACGATTTATTCCCTGTTGTCAAGAGGCCGGGAACTGTTGAAGCTTGAGTTGGGAGGTGACGGTATTGAGTAACAGAATAAAAGATGCATTTGAACAGATCCATGCAACCGAACAGATGAAAGACACCGCTTATTCCTGTTTGCAGAAGAGAATAGACGGCCGGGCGAAACGGCCTTTACTCCGTCTGCATCCGCTCGCCGCCGTCTGCCTTCTCCTGTTTCTCTTTGCCGGTTCAGGAAGCTGGTATCTCTGGACAAAGCCGGTATCCTATTTAAGCGTTGATATCAATCCCTCCGTCGAGCTGTCCCTGAACCGTTTTAACCGCGTGACCAGCGCAGAGGGCAAGAACCGGGATGGAATATTGATTTTACAGGATATAACGCTCAAAGGCAGAAATTATATCGATGCCGTGGAACTTCTGGTGGAAAGCGATTCCATGCAGGCATATTTGAAAAACGATCCGTCGCTGACCTTTACGGTTGCCTCGCCCCGTGCCGGTGAGCTTCTCGAGGGGCTGGAAAACAGCGTTGTCTCCACCGAGTATAAGGGAACATGCAGACAGGCCGACATGGAATCTGTGCATATAGCCCATGAGTGCGGAATGTCACTGGGCAAATACCAGGCCTATGTCCGCCTGTCCGGATATGATAAAACCGTTACGCAGGAGGAATGCCGGAAGATGACGATGCACCAGCTTCTGGACCGTCTGTCCGAGTATGAAGATATTGACGGCGGTACCCCCTGTGACGGGCATCAGGGTGAAAACAGCCGCCATAAAAAGGGCCGCGGGCATTGATTAGACTGCATCGGCAAAATGTTTCAGCTTACTGCCATGTATCCTTGCTGCGCTCACACAGTTGTGTTTTGCGATGCACAGCCATTCTTCAAAGAAATTTAAGTTGTATTTTACCCCTTTCTGAAATACAATAGAACAGCATGTGTAAAGGAGAAAAGGAGAAAAGGAGAAAAGAGCTTATGGATTTTATCGAAGTAATAAAAGCCGTGATTCTGGGCATTATTCAGGGAATCACCGAATGGCTCCCAATCAGCAGTACGGGACATCTTATCTTATTTGACAACATCTGGCCGATGGCCTCCAGCCCCGAATTTTTCGAAGTGTTCAAGGTGGTTATCCAGTTTGGCTCCATCCTGGCCGTTCTGGTTCTGTTTTTTGATAAACTGAATCCGTTTTCACCAAAAAAAGGTTACAGAGACAAAAAAGAAACCTTTGATTTATGGAAAAAGGTGGTTGCAGGATGTATCCCCATCGTTATCGTGGGTCTTCCTCTTGATATGATTCTGGAGGATTATTTATCGGGCGTCTATGTCATTGCCGCAACACTGATTCTATATGGAATCGCTTTTATTGTGATTGAGAGCAGGGCCTCGGTTCCATCGATGAATACCCTGCAGGATTTAACTTATAAAACGGCTTTTTTCATCGGCTGCTTCCAGGTTCTCGCCGCAATTCCCGGGACCTCGCGAAGCGGCGCAACGATTCTGGGAGCCGTGCTTTTAGGATGTTCCCGCTATGTGGCAAGTGAATTTTCCTTCTTCCTGGCAGTACCGGTCATGGCCGGGGCCAGCGGGCTCAAGCTGTTGAAATACTTCCTCAAAGAAGGTATGTTCTCAGGCCCGGAATGGTTTCTGCTGATAATCGGAACCCTGGTATCCTTCATCGTATCCATCTTTGCGATCCGGTTGCTTCTGGGCTACATCCGAAACCATGATTTCAAGGTGTTCGGTGTATACAGGATTATACTCGGTATTGTCGTGATTATATATTTCACGTTTCTTGCCTAGAGCGTGTTTGCGTTTATATAACTTACCCCCATGCAGATAAAGATAAAAAGCATATCCCCGCTGCGATAATAGATCCGCGCTGCAGGGATATGCTTTTTATTCGTTTATTATTTATTATTGTATGGATTGAGATTTCAGCTTTCCGCTGCCTCCAGTTTCTTCAGGAACTCTTCCGCAAAGCTCTGTGCCGCATCGAACCGTTCATAGAACTGCCCATAAAATGCACGCTCCGGCGCATAAGGCAGCATATAAAAAAGCTTCAGGAGATACATGCTGATTTCTTTTACGGCGCTGTCTTCCGGCCTCTTTCTGACCGCTGCCTGGAGCTGTTTAAGAAAATAATGCCAGTCAGAGATAAACTGATCATACTGTTTTACATCCGGCGTATCAATCCATTTACGGACCTTCACCTTGCCCCGGTTCTCCCGGCGGCATTCATTGACCTGGAGAAAGTACCGGAAGCTTCCGTTTTCATAGAAACGGCCCAGCGGGAAAAGCCGGCAGATTCCAGGCCGGAACGGATGGATACCGCAACGCCCTCTTTCATCCAGAAAAACGCATTGCTCTTTTTCCCCCGCCATCCTGAGATTGGGAAGAATCAGGCCGTCTGCCAGATTGAGCTCGACTCCTCCTGCCAGAAGCTTTTCAAAACTTTCTCCAAGCCCGGCTGTCAGGCGGTAAATATCAAGCGGATCGAGAACAATCGATGTTCCCATCCCCCTGCAGCAGGCCGAACAGCCCTCGCAGTCCCGGCAGTCTGCCTTAACCATGTCATTTAAACCGTAAAGCCTGCCGTCTGATATTTCGTCCATGCTCACATTGCGTTCCATCTTATGTCAACCCTTCCACTCTTTTATCTCTTTCAATCCCGGAACCAGCACGCGGGCGCTGGTCTCCAGAATAATCCTGCCCTTTTCAGCCGTGGCGCCGGAAGGATCCCCGCCGATTCCGATGGGTTTTCCATCCTTCGTCTTCCAGTCCTCCGAAACCCATCCGATGGAAACATTGCCATAGGGCTTCAGCGCCTTATTATGTTCAAATGCAGACGGTATCCCTGCCTCAGAAAGCTCCAGCTTTACCAGGCTCTCGTCCACCGCCATCACCATGGATGTTTCCATCTCACCGCCGTGGAAATCCCATATATTGCCCTCTGAGATGGTCGCCGTCACATCCGGGTGGGTGAACGCTCCGGATGTGAGGATAAACGGGGATATCCCCAGCTCACTCCTCAGCTCTCTGCTTAACACCTGGACAATCGGGGCATTCCCCCCGTGGCAGATTAGAAATGCCAGCTTCTTAAAGCCATGATGGGCAAGGCTGATACTGATGTCGTAGAGCATATGATAGTAGGTGTCCGGTTTCACCGTAATGGAACCGCAGAAATTTTTGTGTTCCGTACTGAGCCCCACCGGAATCACAGGAAAAACCAGCATTGGAAAATCATCTTCCCCTTCTTCCTCCAGGGCTTTTTGTATCTCCTTCGTCATAGCCTCGGCTATGATATCGTCCGTCCCCAGCGGGGCCTGGCTGCCGTGCTGCTCCAGCGCGCCCAGCGGAATCAGGACTATCGTTTCTTCCTTATCTATCTGTTCCATTTCCCATCTTGTCAGATCCCTGTAATTGCGTATCATCGCCTACACCACCTTCGGAACAATTTTAGCAGCCAGCAGACGGCTGTACAGTAAATGAGCCACCACACTGTTAAGGCCGATTTTCAGGATGTTAAACGGAATTGTCGCCAGGATAATAAAACCATTCAGGTTCTGAATTGCCGGATTTACGGCCGCCACCATCGTAATTACCTGATCCAGGGGCAGGTTCATCGCCTGTGCATAAAGAGGAAGGGTGATAAACGCATTCGTAAAGCAGGCAAATGCCGTTCTAATCGGTATGCTCACCAGCAGCGCTTCGACAGCCGCCCTTTTATTGGCTCCTCTCTTCTTATATACCAGCCAGAGTGGTCCCACAAACAGAATGATTCCAATCAGGTTGGAAAACTCACCCACATACATGGAATTCGTTCCGACCGTAATCAGTTTTATCAAAATCTTAATTACTTCCACACAGATGCCCGATACCGGCCCCATCAGGAATACGGCCACGATGGACGGCACATCGCTGAAATCCACTTTGTAAAAAGGCGGCATCAGCGGTACGGAAAATTCAAGCGACATCAGCACTCCGGCCAGCGCCGCCAGCATACCTGTGTAAATTAGTTTCTGGACACTCCATTTTCCATTTGTTTTCGTTCTCATACTTCATTTCTCCTTCCGGTTCTGTCAGAATTGCAAATTTCTTAAATTCTCCGAAAAAGAGCCTGCTGCCATAGAGATACGGAGCGGTTTTTATTTAACAACTTTCCTGTTAAATAAAGAAATCCCAAATCACGGGGATTTGGGATTGGAATTCGAATCGTATCAGACAACATTACATCTGTTTTGACCACGTCAAAAAGCCGATGTATCTAATTGACTCTAATTTCTTCTCTCATCCAGACTATACTGTCGGTTTTGGAATTTCACCAAATCAACCGTTTAAAACGGGTCGCGGACTATAACCGCCGGTAGGGACTTGCACCCTGCCCCGAAGAACTTATTCAACTTGTGATTTAAAAATAGCACAAATTCCTATTATTGTCAATAGGGAATTACTTTGTCTGGATGTATGATTCCAAATGGACCGGATTTTTACGCATGGCCGAATCGAAAGGCCCGGCGGGCCGGTTACAATCCGCATTTTATTATACATTTTTTTACTTTCACAGATGAAAGCCAAATAATGTGAATCAGGTTAAAATTTGTATATTTACCCTAAGATAAATATGCCATATAGTCAAATTAGTTACTTCAATTGCCGCTAAGGCAAAACTATCAAGGAGGAAGAAATCATGAAGAAGCATTACACACCCATCATCCTGACGGCGCTGGCCCTGACTCTGGGACTGTCTGTCAGCGCTGCCGCTGCCGGGCCGGCTTCCACGGCTCCCGACGACCTGGATTCTTATCTGCTGGCCCATACCACGGTCAGTGACGGCGCCCGATCACTCCCAATCGATCGCAGCGAAGTCAATGAGCATGCCATTACAGGCTATTATACTTACACATTCCAGGACGGTGACTCCGCCGGCCGTACCTTCAAGCTCTATGCCGGACGCCACGCGGCCCTGCGCGCTTATATCACCGTGATTGCCGTTCCGGACGGAACGGGCGATACCTATGAATTTTTAGAGGAACAGGGATGGCTCGAGCAGGCTGATACATACGGTGAATTACTGTTCGTCCTGGAGCCCGCAAATGGAAGCTGGAAAACTCCGGAGGAGGAGTCCGCCTATCTCAAAGCCTGCCTGGGGGAAAGCATCGGAAACACTGCTTTTGATTCGCGTTCAACAAGCCCGGGAGGCATCGTACAGAACGGAAGGGTTCCGGTCAGTGACGGCACCTCCTGCCCCGTTTTTACCGGACACTCCTGCAATTACTATGTCGGCTACGGCGAAGGCTGCGCCGTCCTGGAATCCTGGACTTCCGGCAATCCACTCTATGTCATCAGCCAGGCCTTTATAGGCGGCGGGAGCACAGGCGCGGATCGTTTACAGCGTTCGGCTGCCCGCACCTATAACGGAATAAATACCGGCTCTTATTACCCCGGTTTTGATGACGCATCCTTTTCGGCTACCCTCAGGGCTATGAAAAAAGACGGAGTGGTAAGCAGCAGTAACTTTATCACCAACGCCGATATCCCGGTACCTACGCTGTTTGCCGGTTATGCAGCCGACGACGCCAGCATCCCCTATTGGATAAGCGTAAATGATGCCGTTCCCGTATCCGGTGAACAGGGTTTATTCCGTCAGAACATCCATTCTGATGCATGGCAGACGGTTTACGCCAATCAGAACGCGAAAAACTGGGATCCCGGCACGCCTTACGGCATTTCCAGGGTTCAGGTGTCGGAAGACGGCAGCATGACTGCGTCCCAGATTCGTGATTTCCTTGCCGATTATACAAGATATACCAATCCCTTTGCCTACAGCAATAATCTGGCCTACCGTCTGGATTATTACAAAGCCACCGAAGCAGCCCGTATATCTGCCGGAAAAAACAGGGCCTCCACAGCGTATTCCTTCAAGGGCCACGACGGAAATGAGGCCACGGTTGAGCTTCGCGCCCTGGAATCCACCCGTGTTTCTGCTCCCGGCTGCAGCACCGAGGGCACCGTTTATTCCTGTATTTCCGCTTTTGGCGATTACAATGACGACGGAGTCCTGGATCCGAGGGAATCCCTGGTCTATGTACCTGACAGCGCCAAAAATGCCGGTCCCGACGGCGCTCCCGTCGTAGTTGTCTTCCCCGGCAGCACGCAGGCCGCCTCCACTTTTATGGATTGTTCCGGATGGTGGGCCGTGGCAAATGACGAAGAATGCGTGGTCATTATCGTGGGCCAGTTCTGCCGTACCAGCGCCGCCAGCCTAACCTACGGCGACGAGGGCGACAGCGCCGACTTTGCCCGTTCAAGCCTCGTTCTGCTTGATCAGGTGATCAGCCGGCAGGCAGGTGTTACACCGGACTTCACCCGTGTCTATGGCAGCGGCCACTCACTCGGCAGCAATACCATTCAGACGCTTTGCAATAATACTGAGGCCTATTACTTTGCAGCCGTAGCCTCAACCTCCTTCCCGAACCCGGAGTTTACCGCACCGCAGATGCCCTGTTATCTCATCGTGGGCCAGTCCGATATCAGTGAACCGCTTCCGGACCCAAGAGCCAGAGATCTGGTAAAGGCTCCCTGGGATACCTCGGCCGACAGCGCCATTTATAACTGGGTTTCAGGAGCGCAGGCAATGAACGGCCTGGTCAAACCATTTGTACCCAACAGCCATAAAAGCTTTCTGGCCGCCTGCTCAAGCTATAACGAAAGCGGCCGGTATTACACCTACACCTGGAATAACAGCGCCGACATTCCCCTGGTCCGGTTCACCAGAACCCTGGCCCGGGAACACAACTGTTACCCGGAGGAATTCCGGCTGGCCTGGGATTTCCTGGAACACTACAGGCTGGCTCCGGACGGAACACGCAGTTACAGCGCATCCGCCTTTGAATCCGCCGATTCTGTGTTAATCGTTAAATAATAAAAAAGCTCAGGAAAATCAATGCGTTTTTATCCGCTATTGAATTTCCTGAGCTTTTATAAGTTTAACGGGCGTATGTTCCTTACTGTCCTGCTTATGCCTCTTCAATACTGTGGCTGGGATTTGCTTTATTGGCTGCAACCGGATATCCGTTGCCCTGAATGTCCGTGCATATTTCATTCAAATGATATTTCTCGTCAGTTCTCATTTCTCCGTCCGTTGTCCCTGCTTCATAAGCTCCGTAGGGGATCGAATTGATAGCCACCTTGTCTTTCGGTTTCTGCATAATTACCTCCATGTTATGATTTTTGTTTTAGTATAACCATTACGGGCCGGATTATGAGGCCGCTCATGCATATCACGCACCGCATTAAGGAATACTATTAAGAGAAATACCGCTACTGTTCAAAGCACGTCAACCCAAAAACCACTTCAGAAAGAAAGGATGAAATATGGACACGGATATGTCAACAAAAAACGATACCATTCGTCTTGCCGGCCACTGTGACGCCGGTTGTAAAATGGCAATTGACAGCATGGATCAAATCAGCCGCTATGTAACCGATGATAATCTTAGAAACGTTATAAGCTCCAGTAAAAACAGGCACAAGGATTTGGAACAGGAGGCCTCCGGCCTGCTGAACAAGTACGGCAGAAACGAACAGGACCCCCAGAAAATGGCTTCCGCCTTTTCCTGGCTCAGCACTGAAATGAAAATGATGTTTAAGGACGACAATAACCAGATTGCCAAAATCATGATGAACGGCTGCAATATGGGAATCCAGTCCATCAGCGAGGATATTAATAAATATTCCAATGCCTCAAGCGAGAGCGTTTCCCTTGCTAAAAAGCTTGTAAAAGCGGAGGAAAACTTTATGCGGGATTTGGAGCGCTTTCTTTAGTTTAGCCCCCTGCGGCCTGCGAAAAGTAATATATAATCAGGAAATCCTGAATATATAATAATTAAGAGACAAAGACAGCAGGAATAATATGCAGATATATACCGTAAAACAGGGTGATACAATAGACCGTATCGCAGGCGCAGCCGGCATGGATCCGCTGCGCCTTGCTCATGATAATCAAATAGAACCTCCATACCGGCTGGCAGTGGGGCAGTCGCTTCTGGTTGCTGGTGGTGACAGCGAAGAGGCAGGCGGCAGGCTGGGCGGCTTCCGCATTGGCAATGTCCAAACCGGTCCCGTCCTGATGAATGGCTATGCATACCCCTGGATTGATGAGCAAATTCTTTCCGAAACCTGCATGTACCTGACCAGTATCTCTATTTTCTCTTACGGTTTTACGGAGGCAGGAGAACTGGTCCCCCCTGCGGGCCACGGCGAAGAAGACATACTGCGCGAAGCCAGGCGTCAGGCCGTTATCCCGGTTCTGGTCCTTACACCGCTGGGAGCAGACGGCCGGTTTAATAACAATCTGGTGGCGGTTCTTGTACGGGATCTGGAAATTCAGCAAAAGCTGATACGTGAGCTTTGGACTGTTGTCCAGGAAAAAGGTTATGGTGAAGTCGATGTTGACTTTGAATATGTCCTGGCCGAGGACAGAGAGTTATATGCTGATTTCGTCCGGCGCCTGAGAATTATTATGAATCTTTTCGGAATCAGAGTTACCGTAGCTCTTGCTCCAAAAACTTCGAGAGAGCAAAGGGGGCTTTTATATGAGGGGATTGATTACAGGGCTCTGGGAGAAGCCGCCAACGGCGTTTTGCTGATGACATATGAGTGGGGATATACATATAAGCCGATAACTTTATGGTAAATTTGCTTTTATCTGATTTAAATGGTGATCTGTATAAATGGCTAAACGTGACACGCTTGGATACGGGTAACGATGTAAACGACCTTCCCAGCCCATCCTTGGCCTATTCCTATTCGACGGCATCCCATGCGCCGTTTGATGGCATCAGTGCTAATATCCTTACAATAGGTATAGATGGTTACAAAGCCCAAATTGCCTTTGGAGTATCCAGGGATAGCGTACAAGTGAAAGTACGAACTTCGTACGATTTTGTTTGGCAGGGATGGAGAAGCGTTACGTTATCTTAAACAACAATGCAAAATGGCGATCTGAAAATTAAATTCCTGGACGTTACCTGCCAGGAAGGAAAAACAGAGACAACCGCATTAAGTGCATATGACAATATCGTAACTGGTATGGCATCTTTGTCCAACAATAATTATATTATCGGGCATATATTGATTAACGATAGACTAATTATCACTTCAACGGTCGCCCATACCGTAAGGGTATATTATATTAACATCCCAAAAAAATAACTGCCACCCGGAATCGAAATGACAATTTAACCGAGTAACTTTATTTTTAAATTTAATTGATATTTCTCTTGACATACCACTCAATGAGTGGTATAATAAATACATAAACAAGAGGTAAGCAATTCAAATAAAAAGGAGATACGAAGATGAAAAAAGAGTATGCCGTTAACATCAAATCAGTAAACAGTGATAGCGATTGGAACACAGCCGATATGGCAGATTGGTTCGAATCTTACAGCGAAGCGTATGATACAGCAGAAAAAGCATTTGAGGATCTGGATGTCCTTGAGGCCGTTGTAACAGTGTGGGAAGATGGAGGCGTTGATGGAACCCCGTTAAAAATGGTTCGTGAAGATGGAAACGTTCACCAGTACCAGGGCGAAGAAAGATTATGGGCATAAAAAGGGAGGAAATGAAATGTTATATACCACGTTTATCAGACTATGTGATGAAGCTGTCAAGCATAAAGAGCCGGAAGAGTTTATAATGAGCCTTAGCTGGCAAGAATGGATGAACAAAGCAGCAAATACCGATGAAATCGTAAAGGATTTGTCCCTGATTTTCGAACTTGCAGGCCTGGATTTTCCAGGCTTGCGCAAAAGACTTAATGTCAGCATGGCAAAAATGTCAGCTATGTACCATATTTCGCTTAGGACAATAGAAAATTGGGAAGCTAAGTCCTCTAATGTGCGGAATACAAAACCTTATATTATGGATTTCATCCGGTTTACGATTTTTGTCCGGGAAAAGGAGGGGGACGATGGATACCTCGGCCGTATTGAAGAACAGGATTGATTTCTGCGGCATTATTGTTGCAGAAAGATGTAACCCGAATGGCGATCCGATTAATGGAAACGTCCCGCGACAAGATTTTAACGGAAATGGAATCATTACTGATGTCTGCTTAAAGCGAAAGCTAAGAGATCGCCTTTCAGAAAATGGATATGATATTTTTATTGTCAAGCAAGAAGAACTGCTTGATGAACAGAAAAGCCTTCACAGCAAGGTGAAGGCGGAGCCGGACATGGTTCAGGCCGCGAAATCAAAAGATAGGACTGCTTACCGTAAAATTGCCTGTGAAAAATGGATTGATGTCCGGGCATTCGGTCAGGTATTTGCTTTCAAATCTTCCAAAGCGTCAAAAGAATCCGAAGAAGAATTAGGTATATCCGAATGTGTCCGGGGACCTGTTTCAATTCAAGACGCCGTATCGCTGGATTACGTAACCGTAATACAGAAAAACTTGACGAAATCAGTTAATTCAAATGACCCTAATTCAAGGTCCGATAAGTCAAGTGACACGATGGGGACCCGGTATCAAATCAATTATGGGGCATATGTCTTTCGTGGTTCAATATATCCACAACTGGCAAAAATCACAGGGTTCACGTATGGTGATGCACTGGCAATCAAAAATTCCATCATAAATATGTTTATGAATGATGCATCTGCCGCCCGGCCAGCCGGAAGTATGACTTTGGATAGATTATACTGGTGGGAACATAATTGCCCGAACGGTCAATATTCTCCTGCAAAAGTCTTCCGCACCCTGCAATTTTCGCCTATGGACGCACCCCCCTATTACAAGGCGGAATTGCTTAATCTTCCAGGATTAGTACCTGAAGTGATAGAAGGCTGGTAATATTCTATAACATGGCAAGCCCCTCTTCTGCTTATAAAAAAGCGGTTGAGGGGCTTTTAATAATCATCTTTAAAATAAGCGGACCAGATGCACCTGGTCCGCTTTGCAACTTAACAGAAACTTCCAATAGCTTAAATTATGAAGTAGTTTTTTCAATCCACGCCCGAAACGGGCGAACAGCAACTGTTAAGTTGATATTACGATATGCAGAGTATTTAATACTCTGGATTTCTTGTATTTTAACATTAAAGAACCGTTTTGTCAATGTGACAAAAATCAGCACCAATAAATTTTTAGAGACTGAAGTACGCTTAAATTATATACCGTCTAGCAATCTCGTCATACTCAGCAATCTGTAATGCTCCCTGGTCATCCGTTACCATACATTTACCCTCATTTACTCCTTTATCTGGGCAAAGTAGATACTTACGGCCATCCGGCGCTGCCTGATAACCTATCAGCATATATCCTTCAGCATCAAACAAATACCACGCGGATGTTCCTGTTGTAACCTCCGTCAGCCAGTACCAGCCGCTGTGCGCGTAGCTGCCGTCTTTGTACTGATACCACCAGCGCTGCCCATCCGCAGCAGGAAGAAAACCTTCATGGTGTTTTTTAGGCCACGTGGTGATGAACTTGTCCGGCGTGCCATATTGCTGCCGGAGCTGTGCCGTGGTACTGCCCCAATCCGGCAGGTATAGATGTGGCTTATCCACAATGCTGTGCCAGTCTCCACCCCAGCCAAGTCCCAGCTTCTTACCGATGGCCCCAACCTTCCCGAAGAAATTGCCGGACTCATTGTATGCTCCATTCCCGTCGTTCCGGAAGAAGTCAAACGCAATGCCCCACTGGTGCTGTGAACTGTAACTGCTCCCCCTGGCATTTGTCACGATATTCCCAGGCTTTTTTCGGCCCTGGGCATACAGTTCCTCTTGTTCCGCCACGGTTCGATAGCACTCTCCAATCTTAATAATTAACCCTTGCTTTTTGCATTCCTCTACAAGTCTCCCTGCCAGCTCCTGCAAGCAGGGATGGCACATTGTTATATCTCTCATAGCCTTGTCCTCCTAGAATATATTATGCGAAAAGGCCCAGGATGTCCCAGGCCCTATGTACTGCTGTTGCGACGTCGCAACGCCGGCGTCACCCTGCCGGCCGGAAGATAGACGGATCACCATCCTCTCTACTGATTACTGTCACCCTTTAACTGCTTGTACATCTGATTAATACCGGTAGCCGCAAGCCCTGATACAACGCCTACCGCTGCCGCATTGATGATATCTGTTGCCGGGTAATCGGGCATCGTATACATGCCCGCGACGCCCAGGGCAGCCCCAATAACGCCGCAAATCACTGGCAGCCACTTATTGTCTACTGCCGTCGCCTTGACGGCCATAGCGGCCAGATAACACAGTGCTGTAATTCCTGCTACACTTGCAATTCCAAAATCCATAATTATTCCTCCTTGTTTTCCAGGTCACTGATACGGTGATTAACTACTTTAATCTGTTCCTGGATAACCGCTTGTGCTTCTTCCAGCTTAAAGGTTCGTTCGATTACCGTATTATGTTTGTCCACCTTTTTTTCTAATTGTCCAATGCGATAGTTTGTCAGCTTTGCCGCCGTCAAAATTCCTGCAAACGTTCCCACGGCGCTTCCTGTCAGCCCAATAAGTGCTATTAAGACTTCTGTCTGCATCATGTCCCCTTCTATTCCGCCGGATTTTCTCTCAGCCATTTTTCAACTTGTGGCTTCCACCAAGTCTGTACCTCTTCCAGTGTCATTTCTCCTGCCCTTATTTTTAACCCATAAAATCTTCCCATTACAACGTTCCTCCTGTCTGCTCCGCCAGCGCACCGGCCAATGTGGCTACATCATTGATGGCCCCGTCCTGCACCTGCTGCCCCGCTTCAACCGCTGCCACTTTTTCTTCAAGCCGTTCCACGTCTGTTTTAGGACGCAGGCTATAAGTTGTCAGTATCGTACCGTCGGAGGCCACCACGGACGTTTCAGACACCAGCACAAGGTCGGTATAGGTTCCGACCGTCAGCCCGGCGCCGTTTTTAATCTGCACAGCAGCCAGGTTGTCCGGAGTAAGCAGCTCCCAAGTGGCAAGCATCGCCGCACGGTCAGCGGACAGCACCTGTAATGCTCCCAGGCTGGCTCCGGCCTCAAGTTCAATTTCATGTCCATTTTTTAAAATTAGTTTGTCTTTATTCATTTTTTCAACCTTCCTTTCTTTTTGCTGTTACTCGGTTAAATTGTCATTTCCAGCTCCCCCACGATGAATCAACACAAGCACGGCTATAAAGTGTCCCAGAATCGTCAAGTGCTATTTGTCCCAACATGCTACTATCCCTTTTCACAGCAATAATGTAGCCATTATTTGCGCTAGGGATATTTTTAGACCGATTTGAATACCTATGTACGCCAGAATAAATCGCATTCAAATCCGTTTGTTCGGCTGATTTGTTTTCCAAATCGAAAGAATTCTGTTTCATCTCACCATTTAACCGAGTATACAGGTCCATCAGCTTTTTTCCCTGAACAGCGTCCAGGGCATTCCCCGGAACCGTTGCCAGAAGATTATTTATAATCTGACTTTTTGCGACCAGCTCATTTATTACTTTATTGGCGATAGCATCAATCAAAGCCTGCGTGGTACTTTCCCCCAGGGCGGCCACAACCAGGCCATAGGTATCAGTCGCCGTTACACTGGCGGCTGTACCGTCAAATCCGCCGAACCCCTCCGCTATCTGCCGGGCCTCGGCAGCACTGGCGGCCGCATTTGTTTCTGATTGTGCAGCCGCAGTCTTAGAGCTGTCCGCGGCTGCCTGGGAACCGGCTGCCTGAGTGGCTGAAGTTGCCGCCGCTGCTGCTTTTTCTGTCGCCGTGGCAATTGCTGTCTGAATGCTATCAACGGCTGCTTGTGCATTGTGGGAGGCACTGGCCGAATCTTCAGCCGCCTGGTTCACGTTCTGTACCGTATCGTTGACAGTCCCCTGTATTTTTTCAAAGGCTGCCACGTTGG
>NZ_KE992952.1 GCF_000466485.1 [Clostridium] symbiosum ATCC 14940
TTTCTTGCTTACAAACTTATTATACGAGGAGGATCGACTATGAAACTACAAAAGAAATTATTGGGAACCGCGGTGGCTGCTATGCTGGCGCTCAGCGCCTGTTCTTCTCAGCCCACGACCCCGGTGGCGCCAACAGGAGAATCCGGGCCAGAAAACACGGCAGAGTTACAAGCAGAAGCTAAGGCAAATGAAGGCACTGACAATGAAGTCTTGGAAGCACCTGAGAAAGTAAAAGGAGAAACCCTGGCGGCTGAAGATATTGATCCGAACGGCGGGGCTGACCTTAACGGGGCAAATGATCATAATGTCTCAAAATACTGGGTTAACCCGGATTTTTATAATATGGAATCAGACGAAGAGGTGACAATTTTAAAGAACTTTAAAACCATGCAGCAGACCAGTGAATTCAGCTGTGCACCGTCTTCTGTAACCATGTCACTGGAATACCTTGGAGTACCAATGACAGAGTGGGAAGCAGCCGTAGGAATGCATTGCAATATGGATGAAGATGTGGACGGAGCGCTGCCCGGCTCCGCTGACAGCTGGTATGAACCTGGCGCTAATATAGGCAAAATTGTAAACTACCTGAAGACCATTCCGGATATAGAAATTGTCGAAGCTAATTATATTGAAAATCCGACCGAAGATGATCTGGTTGGGGATGAGGATATTGCGTCTCTTAAATATTCTCCTGTCATGAAAGGAAATTATAAGAAGTATTTTGACTCCTCGGCACTATATTCCAGTGAAAACGATCCAAATACCGATAAGTGGGTTACGGATGCAAGGGATTCTTTCTTTGTAAAATGGCTGACCGGTCACTTAAAAGAGGGTCATCCGATTATCACCCATACGAACCTCTGGAACGGGCACTATGTTGTAATTATTGGGTATGACAACATGGGAACACCGCAGCTTGGTGACGACGTATTAATTATTGCCGATCCATATGATACATGGGATCACTGGCAGGACGGATACATTGTGCAGCCGGTTGAAGAATTCTTCTTTGAGTGGAATGACTTCAATATTGCCCAAAAGCCATATCAGCTTCAGCCGTTTGTGGTCGTTGGAAAGAAGAGCAGCTGATTTTAGGCGGATTGGGGAAAATTGCATATGAGCAGGAAAACAGTAATTATCGGCGGCGTGGCTGGAGGTGCAACCACAGCCGCAAGGCTGAGACGCAGAGTTGAGGATATGGAAATCGTCCTGATTGAAAAAGGCGATAACATTTCATACGCAAACTGCGGTCTGCCATACTACATCGGCGGAATAATAAATGACAGGAACGAGCTTCTGCTGCAGACACCGGAAGCGATGAGAACAAAATTCAACATTGATGTCCGCGTGGCTAATGAAGTAACGGCTATTGACACACGCGGTAAAAGAATCACTGTCACCGACAAAAAGGCGGGGAAGGAATACACGGAAACTTACGATAATCTGGTCATTGCTACCGGTTCCGTTCCGTTTAAACCTCCAATTCCAGGCATAGACGGAGAGAACCTGTTCACGGTGTGGACTATTGCGGATACAGATTTAATAAAATCCTTTGTGGGACAGAGACAGCCAAAATCAGCGGCAGTAATCGGAGGGGGATTTATTGGACTTGAAATGGCTGAGAATCTTCGGGCGGCAGGTCTTAAGGTAAGTCTCATCGAAAGGGAAAATCAGGTTATGCCCCCGTTTGACTATGAGATGGCAGAGCTGCTGCATGAGAATATGAGAGCGAACCAAGTCGACCTTATTTTAGGAGATACGGTAAATGCCTTTCATTCTCAAAACGGCCGGACTACTATCCATCTGGACAGCGGAAGATCCCTGACTGCTGATATGGTGATATTATCCCTGGGCGTGAGGCCGAACAGCCGCATAGCCCGAGATGCCGGTATTGCATTAAATAAAGCCGGCGGCATCATAGTAGACGAATTTCTGAAAACCTCTGCCGAAGATGTATATGCCGTGGGTGACGTAATCGAGGTAACCGAGTTCATTACAGGTAAAACTGCAATGATACCTCTGGCCGGACCGGCCAATAAACAGGCCAGAATCTGTGCCGATAACATCGCTGGCGATAAAACAGCCTATCATGGCGCCATGGGAACCTCTGTGGCAAAAATATTTGATTTGACCGCAGCCTCCACAGGTTTAAACGAAAAATCCCTGATAAGCGCAGGATTGGTTAAGGGAATAGATTATGAGACAGTTTTAGTCAACCAAAAGTCACATGCCGGTTACTATCCAGGTTCCGTGCCGATTACACTTAAGCTTATTTTTAATAAAAACGGCGGCATACTGGGTGCCCAGATATCAGGACAGGACGGTGTCGATAAAAGAATAGACACGATTGCCTCCGTCATTCATATGAAGGGAACTATCTATGATCTGGAGGAGCTTGAACTGGCTTATGCGCCGCCATTTTCATCTGCAAAGGATCCGGTCAATATGCTTGGATTTGTTGCAGAAAACGTGATAAACCATCTGGTCTCCTTTATCTATGTCCATGAATTGGACCAGCTTAGCCGAATCAAGCCGGACAAGCCAGACGGAGAGTCTTATACTGTATTGGACGTTAGGGAGACACCGGAACGGCTGGAATCCGCAATTCCAGGCTCCATACATATACCTCTGGGGGAACTGCGGCTCCGCCTGGATGAACTGGTGCGCGATGAGCTGATTATAGTCTATTGTGCCATCGGAGTACGCGCATACAATGCAGCCAGAATCCTAATGCAATGCGGCTTCAAACATGTGAAGGTATTATCGGGAGGCATCACGTTTTACAACTCCATGCATCACCGGAAGCTATAAAATATAACCGTCTAATTTAACTTGGGGGAGTAACCTGAAATTATATATTCAGGTTACTCCCTCGTCCCTGTCTATTCTGTCCGGCCTTTTATATGATTAGACAGATAAACTCCTGTCAGGATTGCAATGGACCCAATCCCCTGCAATGCGGTAAAAGACTCCCCGAGAAACACGATCCCCGCCGCAATGGAGACCACGGTCACCAGATTAGTAAAGATACTGGCCTGCGCCAGATTCAAATAGGAAAATGCATAGTTCAGGAGAAAAAATGCTCCTACTGAAGAAAATGCCGCCAGATAAAAAATACTCCCCCAGACGCCCGGCCCCGACAGCGGCTGCAGGAGCCGGCCCAATGCGCCACCAGATTGTATCACTGAAAAACAGGTAAAAAACAGGCTGCCCAGCCCAATCATCACATAGGTCCGCTCAAACGACGTGAAGCTGTCCGCCGTATCCCTCATCAGAAGATTATATCCCACACTTGATACTACGGCGCAAAACAGAAATGCCACGCCTCCTGCCTCATTGCTTCCTCTCTGCTGAGCCAGACTTATCACCGCAACTCCAATCACGGAAAGCACCGCCCCAAAGACCTGCAGCCTTGATGGAATTTCTTTTCTGAAGAGAACTCCCGCAATCAGCGTGATCACCGGCACAATGGCTAGCAGTGTTCCCGCAAATGCCGTAGACGTCCCCCGAATCCCATAATTTTCGAATGTAAAATAAAGAACCGGCTGCACCAGCCCAAGCATGAGGATTTTTTGAACCGGCTTTCCCGTCAGCCTGATCTTCACTTTTCCGGTCAGCAAAACAAGATTAAGCATCACAAATGCCACTATAAACCGTACCGCCAGCAATACAAACGGCTCCAGCCGTTCCAGCGCCACTTTGGAAAATAAAAAGCTTAATCCAAAAAATGAATTTCCCAGCACAGCCGCAGCAACCGCTTTCATCATCCTGATATCCTTCTTCATCATCTTCACCCTTTTTCCTGTATTCCTATGTAATGTCGTTACGAAAGACTTTCACATTATACAGGCATCCGGGATAAACATCCATTTATCCACAATAACACGTTAAAAGATTTACTTTTTCCTCATTCAGACCTTAAATATTAAAGCCGTTGTGTAAAAACATAAGGTTACTGTTCCTCCCCCGCCAAAAAGGAGCGCCAAAAACCACCCGAGTAAAACGGTGTTCATTGTATTTAAAGCATGATTTTGTTATAATGGAGTTAAATTCTAAAATCAGATAAAGAGGTGACAGAAATCGATCAGACCGACCACAAGATAATACAGCTATTACGTGAAAATGCACGGATGTCTTTTTCAGAAATCGGGAACAGGACGTCCCTTTCTACCCCGGCCGTAAGCAACCGGGTTCAAAAGCTTCAGGAGCAGGGAGTCATTAAAGGATACACCGCTGTTCTGGATGCTCAGGCCATAAACAGGCAGATTATCTGTTACTGCCAGATTTTTTTACAGAGCAAACAAAAATCATCCACTCAGGTATTCCTGGACATGGTTCAGGAAGAACCTGATATATGGGAAGCTTATTGCATCAGCGGCGATTACGAATATTTACTGAAGATTGTAACATCCTCCACCCAAAGCCTGGAATCCATATTGGCAAAAATCCGTTCCGGAATACCGGCAATCAAAACAAAATCTTCCATTGTTTTGTCCTCCCTGAAAGAGGCTCCCTCCGTCTTGGATTTTAACTGAGACAGAATTTGACTAAAATGTAATTTGAGCGTGATTCTTCTGTTAAACGATAACCTGCACGCACAGGTCACCGTCATCAGCAAAAAAAGCGGAAAGCCCTGTAATTACAAGGTTTTCCGCTATCTTTCATTCATGAGGCATCGGGGATTCGAACCCCGGACAACTTGATTAAAAGTCAAGTGCTCTACCGACTGAGCTAATACCCCATTGGTATGAAACCAAAGTGCCCAGAACCGGAATCGAACCAGTGACACGAGGATTTTCAGTCCTCTGCTCTACCAACTGAGCTATCTGGGCTTGTCCATTTTTCACTTACAGCGCGTATACAAATAAGTTGCCAGAATCGCTCATATGTGCAAGCACTCTTGCTCGGTTCTGGCAACTCATTTATGCACGTCTCATTGCAAAAAAAATTGCGGGGGCAGGATTTGAACCTACGACCTTCGGGTTATGAGCCCGACGAGCTTCCAGACTGCTCCACCCCGCGGTATTATTTACATATTCTATTATATACAATAAGTGTGAAAAATACAACACCTATTTAATGGATGGAGGTGGATTCGAACCACCGAAGCGTGTCGCAACAGATTTACAGTCTGCCCCCTTTGGCCACTCGGGAACCCATCCAAATATTTAAAGCAAAGCCGATGATCGGACTCGAACCGATAACCTGCTGATTACAAATCAGCTGCTCTGCCAATTGAGCCACATCGGCGTTTTATAGAAGAAATGGGGCCTATAGGGCTCGAACCTATGACCCTCTGCTTGTAAGGCAGATGCTCTCCCAGCTGAGCTAAGACCCCTTATCTTTATAAAAACGACCCAGATCGGACTCGAACCGACGACCTCCGCCGTGACAGGGCGGCGCTCTAACCAACTGAGCCACTGGGCCATATATACCTTCAAAACCACATATTGAAATTCATCC
>NZ_KE992953.1 GCF_000466485.1 [Clostridium] symbiosum ATCC 14940
ACCGGCGGCGTCCTCACCTGCTTAACTAAACCTTTCAAGGAAATATGAATTGTAATTAAACAGGGCGGGTGGTAAAATGATAATGAATCAAGAGCTGTACGGTCGGCAAAGCGGCAAGTTCCGGGCAGCAGCCGGAAGACTTTAATGGGAAAAGGTGTATCGTATGAAAAAGAAGAACCGCGGTTTCAGCCTGATAGAGCTGATTATTGCAATCGCGATATTATTGATACTGACGAGGCTGCTGGCTCCACAGTTTATGAAGTATATGGAGAAAGCAAGAAAAGCGTCATGTCTGCACGCGATGGATGTTATTGCAGAGGAATACATGGCCAAAGTCGCCGATCTGGGGAAGGCCCCGGATGAGGAGACCGCGGTTAATTTACTGAGTGAAATCATTGTGGAACACGGAGGCGATAAGAATTGGAGTGAAAGCCAGGAAGACACCTCCATCTTTTTCCGGTTCTCCGGTGTATGTAAAAGTCACGGAAACTACAAATGCCGTTTTGTAAATGATTTGAATGCAATTACGATTGAGTGCAGCAAGCATGGGGGCTGGACAATGGATATTGTCACGCTGAGCCATCTGCTGAATGAGATGAATCTGGAAAGCTATAATATTGTCAGCGGCGGGAAAACCTACAAGACGCTGGCCGATTATTTTGGAAATGACACATCGAAAACCCTGGATTCCGAGGCGAGTACAAAGATTACGGATGAGGGTTATGGAAAATATGGTTCTTTAGCGAAGATTGTTGAGATTGAACTGAAAAAACAGGGGGTTAATGTTTCGGCCAAAAGCTGGGTGATGAGGAAAAACGGCAATGGTTATGAACTTTACCTTACCGACAGGAAAATTACGGATAACGATAAAGGAAATGAGGTTACATGTACCAAATATGATACGAGCAGGAAGGAGATTATTACCGGAACTGCAAAGGTGAAAATCAAAGACGGGAAGAATGGGAAATTTCCTGCCGTAGATTATGGAACCTTCAAACAGAATTAAATGGTTACCTGTTCAAATTTAACGGATGAAGGTTCATGTGAAGAGGTGGCTGAAAAATTAAGAGAAGCTCAAATGCCGGAGGAAAAAATATGCAACTTTCTTCTGTGGGCTGAGGAGTTCAACCAGTTAGAAGGATATAATCTGCAAACCGGTTTTACGAGTATGGATGGAGAGATGGTATTTTATGTACCGCGTTTTTCTATGGCTCAACGGTGGGCAGAAAAACGCGGGAATTATGATGATTTACTGTGCAGAACGGTAGCATTCTATCTAGTAGAGGATTTTTTATCACTAACAGATTCCCAATCATCAACAATGATGGTCTGTGATAAGGAGCTAATGAGGGGGGACAGCTTGTAACGTATCTGGTTGCTAAACAGCAGAGCTTTGGTGCTGATTTCGGAAAAATTTTTGTAATGGAAAATAATATTTTACTGCATTAGTTTTTATAGCCATTTGTTTATCGAGGTATTATGGAGAAAAGACGAATATTAAAACACAGACAAATCCTCATAGCCGCTCTGTTTGGTGCTGCGCTGCTTACAGGATGGTGCTTCTGGCAAAACAAAGCAGTCCGGACAACGGTCTATGTAATAGAGAGCAGTAAACTTAAGCCTGATGCGCCGGATATCACGATAATTCAAATTTCCGATTTACATAACGCTGAGTTTGGGGATAAGCAGGAAAAGCTGATTCGGAAAATAAAAGAAGCCAAACCGGATATCATCGCCGTAACCGGGGATTTAATTGATTCAAATCATACGGATATCGGGAAGGCGATGGAATTAATATCGCAGGCCGTAACAATCGCTCCTGTTTATTTTGTCACAGGCAACCACGAAGCGTGGGCAGCGGAAAGCTATATCAGGTTGAAACGTGAGATGGAGAACGCGGGAGTTCATATCCTGGATGGAATATCTGAAACGTTTTCTCTGGGAGGACAGCAAATCTGCCTGATGGGAGCGAAGGATCCGGCATTTTACGCAAGGACGGAATACGGGGACGCCCAATCGGTAATGAACGAAGCTATCGGGGACATATCCTGTGACGGAGGCATATATAAACTTCTCCTGTCCCACCGGCCGGAACTGTTTCAGGTCTATGTGGACAATGGAATTGATCTGGTTCTGGCAGGACATGCCCACGGAGGGCAGTTTCGGCTTCCCTTTATCGGAGGAGTGGTGGCGCCCGGACAGGGATTATTTCCGAAATATACATCCGGAATATTTGCTGAGGGTGAAACGGATATGATCGTCAGCAGAGGCCTGGGAAACAGCATTATCCCAATCCGAATCAATAACCGGCCCGAATTAGTGGTGGTCCGGATAACGCCGGCGAAAAATAAATAAAAATATTTCTGCTTCCGTGTATAATTCAATTCAGGGAGGTTATACTGTAAGTATCACAAAAGAGAAATTTTTGAATACTTATCCTCCCCTTTTTAATCCGGCTCGTTTACAGCAGTGTAGGCGGGCCGGATTTTTTATTGAAGGCGGTGACCTGTGTGCGGAGCGTGCAGGTTATCGTTTTACAGCGGGCATTTCTGCCTGAATGGCAGGAAATGTAAGAAAAAATATTTTGCAAAAACCGCCAACATGTTATATACTAGAGTCGGACTGACGCAATCGCGTTAATAATTACGGAAAAGGAAGGTTGTTACATATGACATTGTTAGAAAACTGGCGTAATCTTGCATATGGCGATGGGATGAATGATAAACAGAAGGAAGAACTCTGGTCCGGATATTTTGCTATTGAGAAGGGGATCTATGAAAAAATTCTTTCCAATCCTGCAGAAGTGATAGAAGGTACGGTAAAAGAACTGGCCGAGAAATATGAAACAGAAGTATTAATCATGACAGGATTCCTGGATGGCATCAACGAGAGCCTCAAGGGATACGAGAACCCGATTGAGACGATGGATGAGGATACGACTGTCAAGATTGAAATCGATCCGGAGAAATTATATTATAATATGGTTGAGGCTAAGGCAGAATGGCTTTTTGAACTTCCTCAGTGGGATTCAATTCTGACGCAGGAGAAGAGAAAAGAGCTTTACAAAGCACAGAAAGCTTCCGGAACGGTCCGCAATGAGCAGAAGATTTATCCAAACGATCCATGTCCATGTGGGAGCGGCAAGAAGTATAAGAAGTGTTGCGGACGCAATAAATAATCAGATTTCACATAAACCGGCTGATGCATTGAAAGAGCCGGACGAAACCGAATAATATGACAGGGAGCTGAAGATACCGCAAGGTGTTTACGGCTCCCTGTTTTATTGAAGGCGGTGATCTGTGCGCATTGGACAGGTTATCGTTAAGACGGTAACCTGTCCAATGCGCACAGATCACCGATATATCATCTTCTGCCCTTTCTGCCCTGTTCCGGGCGGAAACCGGATTTTTGAAGAACCGGAGACTCTCATATCAAAACATTATAATAAATTTGGAAGAAAGATGAAATCGTAAGATTGCATAAAATTAATTAAATAAATTAAACAAAGTAACTAAAAACAAAAAATATGAAATAAACATGTTGACAATTGTGCAAAATAGACATATTATATTTTCATAACAGAGGAATATGGGATAAAGCTTATTAAAATAATCCGGAATCCCTCCTCGATATATTAAATAATTAATTAAATTAATCAAAGTGGCCAGATGAAAGAGAGGATTAAAAATGAAGTATTTTTTAGACAGCGCGAAACTTGATGAAATTCAGTATGCTTATAACACATTTGGAATTGATGGAGTGACCACGAACCCAAGACATATAATGCTCAGCGGAAAACCGTTTATGAAGGCGATAACCGACATTGCAGAGTGGATTAAATCAGTGGGTCTGGAAGGAATCGATAAATTCCCTGTCTCAGTTGAAATCAACCCACATCTGGATGATGCAGATGAGATGGTGGAGATGGCAAAGGAGGTATCTGCGATCAGCCCCAACTTTGTTATCAAGATTCCGGCCGTTGAATCAGGAATCACGGCAGCCAGAAGACTGGAGAAGATGGGAATCCGTACGAACGTGACGCTTGTTTTCTCACCGGCACAGGCCATACTTCCGGCGAAAAACGGTTCCCTCTTCGTATCCCCGTTCATCGGATGGAAAGAGGCCAATGGAGAAGACTGCAGGGAATACATAAAGAACATTGTAGAGATATATAAAAACTACGGTTTCTATAAAAAGACGGAGATTATCTGTGCCGCTGTCCGCACACCGAAACAGATTGTTGACTGTGCTGTGGCGGGAGCCGATATTGTTACCACCGGGCTTGACGTTTACAAGGATACGATGAAACATGCTTACACGACGCAGGGCCTTGGAACCTTTATCAATGCCTGGGATAACACAATCACGGAATAAACCCGGGGCATAAAAAGCAGGGGGGAAGAAGCTGGACAATCCGTAACAGTTCATGCTGTCTGTAATGTTACGGCAGTCCCGCAACGGATGCAGAAAGGAGATAACATGAAAATAGGATTTATCGGACTCGGTATTATGGGAGAGTCCATGAGTGAAAATATTGTAAAGAAACATGATGATACCGTATATGTATTTGATTTTGTAAAAGAGAAGGTGGAGCTTCTGGTTTCAAAGGGAGCTGTGGCATGTGAAACCTCCGTAGAGCTTGCTGAGAAATCGGACGTGATTATCTCCATGGTTCCGAAGTCGGAGCATTCCCGGGCAGTGTATTCAGAAATTCTGGATGCGCTGGATGAGACAAAGACCTGTATAGATATGAGTACCATTGATCCGAGCGCATCCATAGAGATAGCTGAAATGGTGAAAAAGACGGGAGCCGGCTTCATCGACGCTCCGGTTGTAAAATCAAAACCGGCCGCTATTGCCGGAAAGCTGGGTATCTATGTGGGGGGCGATGAGCATACTTTTGAGAAAATGCGCAGGGTTTTACTTTACATGGGAGAGAATGTTGTGCGCATGGGTGATAACGGCAAGGGACTTGTCATGAAAATCTGCCACAATGCCCTGGTTTCCCAGATTCAGAACGGCGTCAATGAGACAATCACCCTGGCCCAGAGAAACGGGATCAGCGTAAGTGCATATGCAGAAGCGATTTCCTATGGCGGAGGCCAGAACTTTTATCTGGACGGCAAGGCTGCGCCGATTGAAAAAGAAGATTACACCACTGCGTTTTCCGTGGAAAATATGGCAAAGGATGTACATATTTGCATGGAACTGGCTAAAGAGTGCGGACTTGATATGCCCGGTGAGCAGAATGCCTGTAACGTATATGACAAGGCTCTGGAGCTGGGATACGGAAAAGAAGATTTCTGCGCAACGATTAAGGTGGTAAAAGGCTGATATAAACAGCAGGAAAATAGAAAGGCGGATAAGCATGACGATACTGGAACGGCTGAACCAGGTGAATGACATACCGGTTCTCTCTGTGACGGACCCGGAGTTTGCCTCATACGGGCGCGTGGTAACCGGTTATGAATTCTCTGGGTTGATTTCCTATATGGAGGAGAAAACACAGATTCCGGAGAACGGAAATATTTATTATGCGTCTGTGCCGGAAATGGAGGCAGATCCGGTGATACGGTCCATACAAAACGGTTTTTACGGCGAGATGGAGATACAGGCTGGCTACTGCAACGGACGAAACAATACATATAATGGGTTTGAATACCACAAAGGGAGCGAAATTAATATTGCCGTAACCGATTTTATGCTGGTACTGGGGCATTTATGGGAAATTAAGGATAACAGCTACCGGGTGGAGGACGCTAAGGTGTTTTTCGTGGAAAAGGGAACGGCGGTTGAGATGTACCAGACCACGCTGCATTTATCCCCCTGCCGTGTGACTGACGAAGGATTCAGGGATATTGTCATTCTTCCCAAAGGGACGAATACGCCTCTGGAACACAGGGATGAGGCGGTGGAGGCAGAGGGAGTGCTGCTGCTTCAGAAGAATAAATGGGTAATTGCCCATCCCGGGCGGGAACCTCTGATCCGGCAGGGAGCTCATGCCGGGTTAATCGGTGAGAACAGGGAATTGCATTATTGACAGAGGGAAACGAAGGGCAGTGATGACAGGAGATTACTATGAAACTGATTCGTAATGGTAATGAATTCATATTGAAATACGGCGGGGAAACAATCCTGGAATACAGTAAAGACTGGCCGATGATTTACGCCGGCCGGGGAAAAGAAGATGTGGATATGTACCGCGGCAATTATAAGATAGAGGATTATGTAACCACGCGGCGCCCGCTTTCTGTAACGGATGCCAGGGAGACGCAGGAAGGGCTGATTCTCAATCTGGAAGATGAGATTATTCTGACTTTAAAGCTTTCAGGAGACTGCGCCGAACTTTTCTTTGAACCGAAAAATCCGGATATCAACCGTTTCTGGCTTCGGGTAAACGCAGACGACAACGAAAAATGTTACGGCTGCGGGGAACAGATGTCTTATTTTAATTTGCGGGGGAGGCATTTTCCGCTATGGACTTCCGAGCCGGGAGTGGGGAGGGATAAGACAACTTATGTGACATGGAGATCTGATGTGGAGAACAAAGCGGGCGGAGACTATTACAATACGAATTACCCGCAGCCGACCTTTGTATCCACAAAGCATTATTACTTACATGTAAATTCCACCGCCTATGCCGATTTTGATTTCCGAAACCCCGATTTTCATGAATTGCAGGTATGGGAAGTGCCGGCGTCGGTCAGAATTGAGGCGGCACCTGATTTTATCGGACTTTTAGAAAAGGAAAGTGCATTCTTCGGCCGCCAGCCGGAGCTTCCGGAGTGGGTTTACAACGGTTTAATCATAGGGGTTCAGGGAGGTGACGAGCGTTCCTTCAGCCTGCTGGAGAAGACAATCTCCCATGGAATCAAGGTATCCGGACTCTGGTGCCAGGACTGGTGCGGGAAGCGCGTGACCTCCTTCGGAAAGCGCCTTCAGTGGGACTGGCAGTACCACCGGGAAATGTATCCGGAACTGCCAAAGCGCATAGAAAAGCTTCATGAGAGGGGAATTAAATTTTTAGGCTATATTAATCCTTATCTTGTCAATGACGGCGAGCTGTACCGCCGGGGGAAAGAAAAAGGCGTATTTGCTACAAAGGCAGACGGCAGTGATTATCTGGTGGATTTTGGAGAATTTTACTGTGGGGTCGTGGACTTCACAAATCCTGCCGCCTATGAATGGTTCAAGGACGAGGTGGTGAAAAAACACAGCCTGGATATCGGAATCGACGGCTGGATGGCCGACTTCGGCGAATATCTGCCAACCGATGACCTGGTACTGTATAACGGGGAATCTCCGATGAAAGAACACAACCGCTGGCCCGTTCTCTGGGCGAAATGCAATTATGACGCGCTGAAGGAGACGGGCAGACTGGGAGATGTACTGTATTTCATGCGGGCCGGAGGAGCAGGAAGCCAGAAATACTGCACGCTACTCTGGGCGGGAGATCAGTCGGTGGATTTCAGCATCCATGATGGGCTGGCGACAGTCATCTGTGCTGCCTTAAGCGCAGGGATGAGCGGCTGCGGGCTGAGTCACAGCGATATCGGAGGATATACTTCTCTGTTCGGCAATACCAGAACGAAAGAACTGTTCCTGCGGTGGGCGGAGATGGCGGCCTTTACGCCGGTGATGCGTACCCATGAGGGGAACCGGCCGGATGAAAATTTCCAGTATTATGACGATACGGATTGTATGGAGAGACTTGCACGGATGGTTGATGTCTATACGATGCTGGCCCCGTACATGAAAAAACTCGTTGCCGAAAACGCAGAGAGAGGTATTCCCGTACAGCGCCCGCTGTTCTTACATTATGAAAATGATGAGAAGAGTTACGATATCCGGTATGAATACATGCTGGGACCGGATATGCTGGTAGCTCCCGTCTATCTGGCAGGACAGATACAGTGGGAGGTATATCTTCCGGAGGGCTCTTGGATACATCTGTGGACCGGTGAGGAATACGAAAAAGGCTCCCATACGGTGCCGGCCGGATTAGGTGACACACCTGTCTTCTATAAGAAGGATTCGCAGTATGCTCCTTTATTTGCGGACATCCGCAGAAAACACGGGAAGTAAATGACAATGATGAATTACATACTGTTCCTTTTGGTTATACTTCTGACCAATATTATTCAGGGGATTACAGGCTTTGCAGGAACGATTCTTGCAATGCCGCCCGGCCTGATGCTGGTGGGGTATCCGGTGGCGAAACCGGTTCTGAACGTTTTGGGGCTTCTGTCCGGAATTTATGTCTTTACCGGGAATTACAAGAGTGTGTGCTGGACGGAACTGAGAAAAATTGTGGCAGTCATGGCGGCCGGAATCATCGGGGGTATTCTGCTCAGAGGGCTGTTTATCGGAAAAGAACAGGCGCTATACCGGTTTCTGGGCATATTTGTTATTTTCCTGGCAGTGCGCGGTGGACTTTCCATTCGGAAAGAGGGGCAAAACAGCCGGAAAGAAGCGATTCAGACTCCGTCCCGGCAGGAATCGCCGGCCCTCTATCTGATACTGATTCTGGCAGGTATCGTACACGGGATTTTCGTATCGGGCGGCCCGCTTCTGATCAGCTATCTGACAAAAAAAATACAGGATAAGGTAAGTTTTCGGGCGACAATATCCACGGTATGGATTTTTTTAAACGGCATGATTCTGGCGGATGACATCCGGGCCGGATTATGGACCCCGGAGCTTTGCAGAATACAGCTTATTTCAGTTCCGTTTCTGCTCGCCGGTATGTTTATCGGAGGAAAGCTGTACGCCAGGATGAGCCAGAGGCTGTTTATGATTATAACATACGTATTATTGTTTATATCGGGAATCTCTCTGTTAGTTAAGTAAGCATTTATGGCTCAGAGAAAATATCAGGCTGTAATTATAGCTGTATATAACAGTGACAGTTCGTTACAGTTCAGTCAACAAGATTAAATTTATCAGGAGGGTTTATTTTATGAAGAAAAGAATTATGGCATTAGTGATGGCAGCGGCAATGGCGGCATCCCTGGCAGGCTGCGGCGGCGGACAGACACAGAAGGCAGAGCCGGCTGCGGCATCCGGTGAGGCAAAGGCTCCGACAGAAGAGGGGCAGCAGCCGTCAGGCGGCAGCGGACAGACGGTTAAGATTATCTGTCCTTACGGCGTAGGCGGAACGGCAGACGCAATTGCAAGAAAGTATGCGCTTGTGGCGGGAAAGGTCCACCCGGAATATAATTTTATCGTTGAAAATATGACCGGCGGAGACGGATTCTCCGCAGCCAACTGGTATACAGATCAGGATCCTTCCACAAAAGATCTTCTGGTATACGGCTTTGGAGTGGCTTACAGGCATGATCTCGGCGTGAAATACCAGACGGAGGTCGTGGATTTTGACAGAAAAGATATTTATCCGGTGGCGGATGTGGATGACAGAACCTGGATAATGTATGCAAAACCAGATGCAAAGCTGGCGGATCTCCTTGAGAAAGCCAAAACAGGCGGTCTTAAAATGTCAGGAGGAAATCCGCTGTCCGACCCGCATCTGGCGCTCGGTTCCCTGATTGCCCAGGAGGGCGGCAAGACCATGGTAGTTCCTTACGACGGCGGGGCAGCCCAGAAAAAAGGCCTGACGGACGGAGAGGTTGATGTATTTGTAGGTACGACTCAGGCGGGCCAGGAAGATGTGGAAGCAGGCACGATGATACCGGTACTGGCATTCTCCGACAAGGCATTTGAAGGTTTTACAGGTCCGGACGGTCCGATTACGGTTCCATCCGTAGCAGGCGAGGCAAAGGATCCGGCTCTGGATGCCGGCAAAGACTACAGTGGCTCGATTCTTCCGGCCGGCGGATTCATCGCAGTACGGACCGGCGCGGATCAGGCATGGATTGATGAAATCATTCAAATTTCCAAGGATGTCTGGGCAGATCCGGAATACAGCGACTGGATTGGCGAAATCATGCTGAATCGGTATGAGGTTTACGGCGAAGATGCCAATGCTTTCCTGGAAGAAGCCTGCGAAAAGGCGCTCACCGCATTTGAGACTTTGAGCGGACAGCAGTAATTCCGGTAAACATGCAGTGAGAAAGAATCCCTCGGGCGAAAGCCTCCGCGGAGCGTGCGGGGGAACCGCGATGGCCGGTAAATGGCAGATAATTTCAGAGAAAGGAAGTGTTTGGGAATGAAGTTTAAGATAAAAACCAATCTCTGGTCCGGAATCATAATGGGCCTTTTCAGTATTGCCATGCTGATTGCAATGCCCGGGCAGGTCCGCCTTCCCATGTTTGACTCCGGCGCGCCCAGTCCGAGAATCATTCCTGGTACCTGCCTGGCGGGTACGCTGGTTTGTTCCGCGGCGCTGATAATCCAGAGCCTTGTATTTAAAAAAGAGAAAATTTTTGAATTTGACTGGAAGAAGGAGAAGCCGTGTATCGTTTTTATCCTGCTTCTCTGTGCCTATGTAGCGCTGACTATCAATATCGGATTTATTCCGGCTGTAGTTATTATTTTCCCGATTATTCTGTTTTACTGCGGGGAGCGCAAACCTTTTATCTATCTGTTTACAGTGGCCGCGGGAGTGGGGATCTTTTTCCTGTTCAAGTACGTGTTCCACGTATCACTGCCGGGTATTCCGGGACTGGGGGGCTGAGTTTATGGGAGATTTACAACAGATTGTGCTTGCTCTGCAAAATGTGTTTACTCTGGGAAATCTGGCTATTATCTTTGGCGGACTGATATTGGGGATGATTGTGGGATGCATCCCCGGCCTTTCCGTCACTCTGGGTATCATCCTGCTTCTGCCGCTGACGTATTCGTTTTCATCGCCCGACACAGCCATAATCTCTCTTCTGGCTGTCTATGTCGGAGGTATGTACGGCGGCTCTATCAGCGCCATCACACTGAACACGCCTGGTACGAACTCGGCTATTGCCACCACCTTTGACGGATACCCGCTGGCGAAAAAGGGGAAGGTGAAAAAAGCCCTGGATACTTCCCTGTTTGCATCGACCTTCGGCGGTCTTTTTTCCGCCCTGCTTCTTCTGGTCTGTGCTTCCTTTATTACAAAACTTGTTTCCAAATTTGCTTCGGTAGAATACTTTTCCATGGCGATTCTGGGAATCTCCCTGATAGCGGGAGTAAGCGGCGACAGCCTCCCGAAGGGAATTATGTCAGGCCTTCTCGGCATCCTGATGGCAGCCATTGGGGCGGATGCAGTTACCGGTGTCATGCGTTTTACGTTTGGCATTGATTCTCTGCGCTACGGAATTGATATGCTGCCTGCCATGATTGCCCTGATCGCGTTAACCCAGGTGGTCCAGAAGCTCCGGGATTTCGTGCTGGCGGCAGGAAAGCTGGACGATGTTACGAAAATTGACACAGAGGGGCTGACGCTCAGGGAAGCCAAATCGATTATTCCGGCCTGCACCCGTTCCTCTGCCATTGCATCCATATTGGGAGCCATGCCTGGCGTAGGCGGCGGAGTTGCCCAGTTCATGTGCTACAATGAATGCCGGAGAGCTTCCAAGCGTCCGCAGGACTTTGGAAAAGGCAGCCTGGAGGGAATTGCGGCGGCAGAGGCCAGCAACAACGCAGTGGTAGGTTCGGCCATGATTCCTCTTTTAACCCTGGGTATTCCGGGGGACGGCGTTACGGCTCTGCTTCTGGGAGCGTTTATCCTGCATGGTATCCAGCCCGGTCCCAACATGTTTACAAAACAGGGAGTGATTGCGTATTCTATAATCCTGGGCTGTCTTATCGCCAATATATTCCTGTACCCGATCGGCCTGGCCCTTACACGGGCCGTTGCGAAGATTATCCAGGTCAGGTATACCTATCTGGCGCCGATTATTATCATCTTCTGCTTTGCCGGTGCGTTCGCGGCTACGGGCAATACGAAAGAACTGGTTCTGACGGCGGCGATTCTGGTATTCAGCTATCTGCTGACCCTGCTCGATATATCCTCCACACCGCTGATGCTGGGAATGATTCTGGCCGATATTATGGAGATGAACTTTGTAACAAGCATGATGAGTTACGATAAGGATTATCTGATCTTCTTCAAGCGTCCGATATCCTGCTGCATCCTGATTCTGACGGTAGTTCTTGTTATCTCTATGATCCGGATTAATAAGAAGGTGGAGGCGCTTAACCAGGAACAGATGGAAGCAATGAAGAAAGGCCAGGAGGAGAGCCGGGCTGAAGCCTGAGCATTACGGACGGCCCTCTGGCCAGATTGCGGAAAATGAAGCGCTGAAACGGAGACAAAGGCCGTTTCACGAATAAAGGAGACAAAATTATGAGCTTTCAAGTAGCATATATTCCCATCGGTGTAGGCACTTTCCATTTGGAAAGCGCCCAGAATGAATTTGAAAAGTCGATACAATTATTAAAATCCCTGACAGAGGACGGAGTGTATCCGGATAAGATGCTTCTGACTCTCGATGATCTGAATGAGTTTCTGGATGGAATCCATCCGGATTTGATTGTACTCCAGAATATTACATTTGCCAATGCGGCTTATGCCTGCGAAGTGCTGAAGCGGTTTACCTGTCCGGTGGTTCTCTGGACCTTAAGGGAGCCTGTCATAGACGGGGGCAGGCTGCGCCTGAATTCCCTCACCGGCGCTTATTCTGCGGCGAATGCCATCCGGACGTTCCGGGACGGTGAATTTGAATATATTTTTGGTTCCCCGCAGGAGGAAGAAGCGGCGGCCGGGATTGGCGCCGCTGTCCGTGCCGCCAGGGTAAAGGCCCGGCTGAAGACACTGAAAATGGCGGCGATTGGCCACACCCCGCAGGGCTTTGGCTTCGGACGCGCCCTGGACGCCGAGCTGCTTAAAAATTTCGGCGTGACTCTGGAGGCTGTCGAGGCAAGGGAATTAATCGAAAAGGCCAAAGGCTTTACCGACGAAGAGTGCGAAGCTGATTTGGAAGAGGCGAAGAAATGGATGGCCGGAATAGAGAATACACCTGATAAGAATGTGAAGGACTTTGCCCGTCTGTATAAAGCATACAGGGATTATGTGAGGGAGAACGGTATCGGCGCGCTTTCTTCCCGGTGCTGGCCCGACTTCTTTACCTCTTTCGGCACACCGGTCTGCTCCGTACTGTCTTTACTCAATGCATCAGGCATTCCGTCGAGCTGTGAATCAGACGTCTACGGCGCTCTGTCCATGTATATCGGCAGCAGCCTGACGGGAAAGGCCGTATTTTTCGGAGATCCCGTCTCGATGGATGAGAGGGAGGGCACAATTACATACTGGCACTGCGGCATGGCGGCATGCTCCCTGGCCCGGAAGGATACGGGAGCGCAGGTAGGCGTGCATCCAAACCGCAAAATTGGCCCGACCATGGACTTTGGCTGTGCAGCCTGTGAACATGTGACCATATTCCGTGTGGGAAGAAAACCGGACGGGACGTTCCGCTTCTTTATTGCAAGGGGAGAAGCGCTTGACAAACCAAAGCAGTTTAACGGTACTTCAATTGTCGTAAAGACAGAGATGGACGCAAAGGAAGTTGTCCACAGCAGCGTGAAGGCGGGCTGGGAGCCTCATTTTGTTGTGATTTACGGCGATGTGGCGCCGGAGCTTGAAAAGCTGGCAAATATGACGGGCGCAGAAATCTGCCGGTATTAGAGCCTGTCTTAAAATTCATTCCTGCCAGCTGCACGCCCCACTTCGCGGCATATTTGGCCCGAATTCAGTCAGCGTAGCCCACTACGCCTCCCTCATTCGGGCCAAATTTTCCACAAAGTGTGACGCACAGCTGACAGAAAGCAATTTTAAGACAGACTCCAGTCCGGTTGCGGTTATTGTTCACACGGTTATGCCGGAAACCGGCTAAACAGAGGAAAACGGTACTTGCGAAAAAAAACAATTGCACCTATACTGATAAAAGAGAGTTTTGGTTACTGTTAACGGTAACAGTTTTTGTGACAGTACAGACAGGTCTGCGCATCGAAGGCATGAACGCTGATGTTTTATTATTGAAGAAGGACAGGATGAGACTTTGGGATATACAGGAATCAATTTAGGAAATGTGAAAATGAGCAACCGAAGCTCCATACTAAAGCTCCTCAATGATTGCGGCGCTATGTCCAGGAAGGATATCGCCATTGAACTGGGGCTGACTCCGGCAACCGTGACATTGATCTGCACGGAGCTTATTTCGGCCGGGATTCTCTGTGAAAAAGGCGAAGTGGAAGAGGAGCGGAGGGCCGGCAGAAGGAAAGTTCTGATTGATATTAACTATCAGTACCGCTATGTGCTGTCCGTCAGTATCGAAGCGGCAAAAACCTGTGTTGCAATCAGTAACCTGAAGGGCTTGTGTCTGGGAGCAAAATGGATGCCGACCGATGGGGGGCAGGAGCCGGAGAAATTTTTGAAGACGGTGGCGGATGAGGGAAAGGCTCTGATGTGGGAGCAAGGCATTACAAAGGATATGGTTCTGGGAATCGGCGTATCAGTTCCGGGGCCGGTAAGCCGCAGGACAGGTATCAGCCAGCATGCGTACCGGATTTGGAACAAAGCGGTTGCGGTAGGCGAGTTGATTGGAAAGCAGATGGATTTGCCCGTCATTGTGGAGAATAATGTAAAAGCCTTTGCGGAAGGCGAATTAATCTATGGAAACGGCAAGGAATGGGAAAATCTGCTGTTCATCAAATGGGGGCCCGGAGTCGGTTCGGCCATCATCATTCAGGGGAGGCTCTATGACAGTCAGAATTCCAAAACGGCGGAGATAGGCCATTACATCGTGGAAAAAGACGGGAAACAATGCCGCTGCGGCCGTAAAGGATGTCTGGAGACAAAGGTGGCGACCCACGCGATTGCCGAACAGGTCCGGGCCGCATGTACGGAGGAGACGATGCCGCAGCTCTGCCGGCTGATGGAAGGCGATCCAAACAGGATTGAGGCCAGGAACATATCGGAATGGATTGAGACGGAGGATGAAGGACTCGGCAGGGTGCTGGACGATATCATTGAACAGCTGGCAAGGGTGGCGGTGAATACCATAACCCTGCTGGCTCCCGACAAGGTCATTATCTATGGCGAGATGTTCAGCCATCCGCGGGTGGAAGAGCGTTTCCTGCATTTTTGCAGTCATTATGATGCATCTTATCACGGCGGATATATTGTGAAGTCAGAGCTTAGCGACAGAATTGAATATATCGGTCCTTTGGCTGTGGCGGTCAATGAGCTGTTTCTTCTGGCGGGGAGCCAGGAGGATTAAATCATATTCAGCAGACTCTGCGCAGGTCACCGCAAAGCTGACGAGGGAATCATTACCGCTGGTGTTATCAGATAGTCGCATATTTCATTATACAAAACAATCGCTGAAGTCTCATGACCTCAGCGATTGTTCTTTTTTAATATGTCCTTGGCGAGCCGCCGGTTCACGTCCGAGTATCCGAGCAGTATACCGGTATCCCGCTTTTCCAGCGAAGAAATGATATAATCCAGATCTTCTTTATTTTTGCCGGTAAAATCGTAAGTCCTGCCGTCGTCGGCCACGATATGGAGCGTATAGCTGATCCGGAAGTGGAAGCGGGCAAAACCGGGCAGCGGGAGCATCCTGCTGTGATAATAAACCCAGACGACTGATTCAAGAGGCAGAATCAGGCTTCTGACAGTGTCCACATTCACGATGTAGCTGGGAGTGAGATAGATATTTCCCGCTTTCGCAATACTGACGTGTTTCATCTCAATTTCCACTTTGGGAAGCAGAGTGCGTACCTCCCCAAAGGTGCCCAGATAACGGAACGTCGGAGAACGGTGAGGCTCCCAGATATAATATAGCGAGCAGATGATATCCGACAGTGACAGGAAAATGCAGCCGTAGGCCAGCAGGTGGAATAAGACGGTCAGGTATACAGGATAAGGCAGTGTGGAGACGGCATAGGGGGCTGTTATTTCTTTCAGTGAGGATACGGTCCAGTTAAGCTCGTCCGCCATCTCGATGAGAAGGGAGGTATATTCGCTCTCCTTCATCTCTATCAGCCGGCCTTTCAGGGTAAGGGAAGAAACGGTTCCATCCCGGGAATCTGAGAGATCACTGCCATCCAGAAGATAGAACTGACAAAATCCGCCGTCGAGGGTATAATAGTAATAGCCCTCGGTCCGTCCGTTGACAACGTAATTACATCCTGTATAATGTAAATCCGATGCCGTGACGCTGACGTAGGGGAGATCGCGGTTATAAAAATTTTCATAATGGCTTTTGGAATTTAGAGGCCGCGGAAAAAGAAAATTTGTTCTGGGAATCTTTATCAGAGCGGCCATTGCTGCAATAAAGAGAAGGATTGGAAAAACCAACTGCCGGAGCAGCGCCTTCCGTATATTTTTAACAATAAAACTGTTTTTCATCTGTTTAATCACTTTCAAAGGGAAAATTGGAACGGTGTTACATAAGTATAACGCAAAGCAGGTGAAATAATCAAGAACAGGTTGCTTTTGTAGAAAAAAATTGATATATTGAATGTTACGGTTTAAATTATGGTATGAAAAGGTGATGATTAATATGGATGCATATACCAGCTTCGCATCAGTTTACGATATGTTTATGGATAATATTCCCTATGGCGAGTGGTGTGCCTATCTCACATCGCTCCTTAAAGAATATGGGGTGGAGGACGGCATTCTCCTGGATCTCGGCTGCGGCACCGGAAGTCTTACAGAACTTCTGGCACAGGAGGGTTACGATATGATCGGAGTGGATTTTTCAGAGGATATGCTTCAGATCGCAATGGAGAAGAGGGAAGAGTCGGGACTTCCGATTCTGTATCTTCTGCAGGATATGCGGGAGTTTGAGCTGTACGGGACTGTCCGGGCAGTCGTGAGTATCTGTGATTCGATGAACTATATACTGGATTACGGGGAACTGGTACAGGTTTTCTCCCTTGTAAATAACTATCTGGATCCCGGCGGCATTTTTATATTTGATCTGAATACGGAGTACAAATACAGGAAAATCCTGGCCCAGTCCACGATAGCGGAGGACAGGGAGGAGAGCAGTTTTATCTGGGATAACGATTACGATGAGACAGAGCGCATTAATGAGTACGATCTGACCCTGTTTATAAAAGAAGACGGGGACTTATACAGAAAGTACCGTGAAACCCATTTCCAAAGGGCTTATACACTGGATGAAGCGGCGGCCGCGGCCAAAGAGGCAGGTATGGAATTTGTCGCCGCCTACGACGCGTTTACGAGAGAAGCTCCCGGTGAGACGAGTGAACGTATTTATATCATTGTAAGAGAGCATGGTAAATAAAGGAATCGAATAACCTACAGATAGACAGAAAGGAAAAAGCAGAACATGATTAAAGACAGAGATTATATAATCAGAGCCACTGCGGCCGACGGACAGATCCGCGCATTTGCTGCGACGACAAGGGGGCTCGTGGAACAGGCAAGAAGCGCCCATAATACAAGCCCGGTAGCGACGGCCGCATTGGGACGGCTTCTGACGGCAGGGGCCATGATGGGAGTGATGATGAAGGGCGAGAAGGATCTTCTGACTCTGAGGATAGAAGGGGACGGTCCGATTGAAGGGCTTACCGTCACAGCCGACAGCGCGGGAAACGTAAAAGGCTATGCGTTTAATCCGTCCGTCATGCTACCGCCGAACGCCAAAGGAAAGCTGGATGTGGGAGGCGCATTGGGAGTCGGAGTTTTAAGCGTGATTAAGGATATCGGGATGAAAGAGCCTTATGTGGGACAGACGATTCTTGTTTCAGGTGAAATCGCTGAGGACCTTACCTATTACTATGCAACCTCGGAGCAGACTCCTTCCTCAGTTGCCCTTGGCGTCCTAATGAATAAAGACAATACGGTGCGTCAGGCGGGAGGCTTCATTATCCAGCTTCTTCCGGGGGCGTCGGATGAAATCATAGACAAGCTGGAGAAAAAGCTGGGGGAGATGGAGCCGGTAACCTCCCTCCTGGATTCCGCAATGACCCCTGAAATGATTCTGGACTCCATCATCGGTGAATTCGGCCTGGAAATCCTGGAGGAAATGCCGGCCCGGTTTTACTGCAACTGCGGCAAGGAGAGGGTGGAGAAGGCGCTCATCAGCATCGGGAAGAAGGAAATACAGGATATGATTGACGATGGGAAGACAATAGAGGTGAACTGCCATTTCTGTAATAAGAATTATGCGTTTACGGTAGACGAACTGAAGGGATTGTTAGAAAAGGCCGTAAGATGAGAAACGCCCGTGTAACAGTTCATGCTGTCTGAACTGTTACACGGGCAAAAACATTTGAAATATAACAGCGTGACAATAATATCCGGCGCAGTCCGCGCACAGGTCACCGTCTTCAACAAAAAGAGCCATCCGAATGGATGACTCTTAATTGTAATCACTTTACTTATTTCAATGATAACTTATTCACAAAATATATATTTAACATATTATGGAAAGAGGTACACTGGAAAGTTGATGATTAAAGCTTTACTACATTTGTTGCCTGTGGGCCTTTTGCACCGTTAACAACTTCAAATTCTACCTGAGCGCCTTCCTCAAGAGACTTGAAACCATCCATGTTCAGGCCTGAGTAGTGTACAAAAACATCGTTTCCCTGCTCGTCAGAAATGAATCCGTAGCCCTTCTGGTTGTTAAACCACTTTACTGTACCTTTATTCATATGATACCTCCAAAAAAATAAAAAAATGTTTTACTGTAACTATCTACAGCTTGTTCTCAGAATAGCACAGTTTTAGAATACTGTCAAACATTTTTGCGGGAAATTATGGGAATTACAGGGAAAATTGTAACTGTTCACACCCCGCCAAAAAGCAGCGTGGTGCGAACAGTTACACGCCTCGCGATGTACAGAAACAGCAAAACGCAGTTTCGCGCCGTGTAACTCGGGATTTTCGCGCAGAATACGCACGAAAACACCTCGCGGAACACAGCCGTGTGAACAGTAACGGTTAATGCAATCATTTTATATTTAACTGGCGGACGTATAAGAAAAGCGGGAAGAAAAAGGGCCGATTCAGGAGAAAAATGGCGCTAAAGCGGCAGAAACGGACAGAAGAAACATGGTTGATAAAAGCAAATGACTGATGTAAAATAAGTATCAGTAGGATCCGGACGGGAGCAATGCGTTGTCGGGTTTGTAAGGAGAGCAGAATGAAGCTTTGGAATGCGGTCCGCCATTTCAGGACCATAACAAAACATAAACAGATGGTAATGGAAAATTGTTTTAAAGTGGGACTATATAAACAGGGACTTCTCCATGACTTGTCGAAATATTCCTGGGAGGAATTCAGGATTGGGGTAAAGTACTATCAGGGAGATCGGAGTCCCAACGCTGCGGAGAAGGAAGAAAAGGGCTATTCTGTTGCCTGGCTCCATCATAAAGGCCGGAATAAGCACCATTTTGAATACTGGATCGACTTTGCCCCCGACAAATCGGCAGGTCTGATTGGTAACGAAATGCCTCTCAAATACCTGGTGGAAATGGTAATGGACCGGATTGCCGCCTCGAAAGTTTATAAAGGTGATGCATATACGGATGCCTGCCCCTGGGAATATTATGCCAGAGGCCAGGATTATGCAGTGATGCATAAAAAAACGAGAGCGCAGCTTGAAAAGCTGCTGTTAATGCTGAAGGATGAGGGGGAGGAAAAGACGTTTGCCTACATCAGGAAGCTGCTGAGGCACAGGTCGCGCCGTCAACGATAACCTGTTCGCTTCGCGCACAGGTCACCGCCGTCAATAAGACAGGGCCGGATTCAAAAAACGGATTCCGGCCCTGTCTCTGTTTAGTTATGCAGGTCCCGTTTGTATTTTATTTCACCGGATTAATTCAAAATATGTTTCAGCACCCCGTCCAGATACCGGGCGGCAGCCCCCTCTTCTTCCAATAATTCCGGCCGGAACATGACATAGGAGGTTTTGGCCTTATAGTCGGATTTCACACAGCCGTCCCAGATTTCACAGGGCTGAGGAAGGAAGATTCCGGAAACTCTCGTATAACAAGTCTTTGCAGTGGCTTTTTTCTTTGCATCCTTTTCTACATACTGACCGACACTTTTATGTATTGCATTATCTTCGTAAACCAGATATACATAGTTCTGGTAATCAGGATAAAAATGTTTCAATTCTCCCTGATAAAGCGGGACGGAAACGGTCAGAAGCCGGTCGGACAGTTCCAGTGCAAACGGAGGCAGCTCCCATTGAACAGGCACAGGAAGGGGAACCGGACTCTTATAACAGAGCTTCAATTCTTGTTCCACAGAACCGAACGCATCGCTGATATTACAGAGCTGGTGGCCGGTGTAAGCAAATCCTCCCCTTAGGAAATCATGGTAATAGAGTACGGGCAGGATAGACGGCATTCCTTTCAGATCATCTTCATTATGCAGTATCAGCAGATTGTACAGAAATTCGTCGCGGGTTGCCAGATAGTCTTTATAAACCTCGATCAACTGGCCGCCGTTATACTTATCCTCACGGCATACGCCCAGAAAACACTCGATACTTTTCTGTTTCAGGTTTTCGAGTCCCAGCAGTTTCTTGTACGGCTTGATAATTTTGTAGATATCAACGCTTTTTATATTGAGAAACCCGTAATCCAAATCATAGGCCCGGCAGCGTTTTAACAGGTAGGGAATATCAAAGCCGTCACCGTTAAAATGGATCAGATAGCGGTAGTGTTCCATGAAGGCAAAAAATGCGTGGAGAAGCTCCTCCTCCGCATTCAGGGTATCGGCAAACCACTGAATCAGATGCCAGCTCCCATCCCGGTAGTAGGTGCATCCGATTAGGTACAGCGTGGAATAATCGCCGGAAAAACCGGTGGTCTCGATATCAAAAAACAACAGTTCATTCAATTTCCCGATGGTTTCAAGCGGATATGTAACCGGCAAATCTACTTTTTTTTCGATTGTAATCATTATGATAAACTCCCTTTGGTAAAATGGCAGGTGACGTGTGGGATCTATGGTTAGTATTATATTCGGAAACGCTTAGGAAGTAAAGATTTAACTGAGGTTTGGTGGACGCGTCCGGAACGGACCATGTCCGGTGTGGT
>NZ_KE992954.1 GCF_000466485.1 [Clostridium] symbiosum ATCC 14940
CGCGTCCTCCGGGCCTCAGTTAAATCTCCAAATTCGCAATTTTATCACTTTTTTAACGTCTCATCGTTGCTCTTTTGACATGAATGATTGTATAATGTTAACAGAGCAGTAACAGCTGCAGGCAGGAGGAATTTCTTTATATGTGCAGTCAGGATAACGGCGACATGAAAAAACAACATGCGCTTTTTAAACAATACGGTACGATTAACGACTGGATAGTGACCGGCGCCTTACTTGCCGTCGCTACCTGTCTCTCCTATATATTTTTTCATATCATGGATAATCCGACCGCCAATATCGCCCTGTGTTATATTCTGGCGCTGTTTTTAACGGCCAGGTTTACGAGCGGATATTTTTACGGGCTTTTCGCCTCGCTGTTTGGCGTTGTCTGTGTCAACTTTTTATTTACATATCCTTATTTTGCGCTGGACTTTACACTGACCGGATATCCCATCACCTTCATCGCCATGTTTTCCATCTCCATCGCCACAAGCGCCCTGACTACGAATATGAAGGAACAGGCAAAGGTTCTTTCCGAACGTGAGAAGCTCTTGATGGAGGCCGAGAAAGAGAAGATGAGAGCAAACCTGCTCCGGGCCATATCACATGATTTGCGGACCCCTCTGACCAGCATTATCGGTTCGAGTACCGTTTATCTGGAGAACGGCAAGTATCTCACGGAGACCGAAAAAAGTGATCTGGTCTCACATATTCTGGAGGATTCCAACTGGCTCCTCAACATGGTGGAAAACCTGCTGTCCGTCACACGTATAAATAATGAAACCACTAAAGTAAATAAATCCCTGGAGTCAGTTGAGGAGGTTCTGGCCGAAGCCGTACTCCGCCTCAAGAAGAGGCTGCCGGATGCCAGAGTGAATGTCTGTGTACCCGATGAAGTGCTGATGATTCCAATGGATGCCGTTCTGATTGAACAGGTATTGATTAATCTGATGGAGAATGCCTTTGTCCATTCAAAAACCACGGAGCCGGTAGAATGTTACGTGGATACAGGCGATGATTATATCACGTTCCATGTACAGGATCATGGAATTGGAATTCCCCCTGAGAAGTTAAGCACTATCTTCGACGGTTCTTCTTCCACCACCAGTACATCCAATGACGGAAGAAAGGGAATGGGCATCGGTCTTTCCATCTGTAAGACAATTATAGTCGCCCATGGCGGCGATATCAAGGCAGCCAACCATAACAACGGCGCCGAATTTTATTTCACATTGCCAAAGGAGGGCTCAAAAATTGACTCATAAAACATCGATTCTTCTGGTAGAAGATGAAAAGAACATCTGCGATTTTATTTCTACCTCTTTATCCGCGCAGGATTATAAAATCACGGAAACTCATTCCGGAAAGGAAGCGCTTCCGATTATCACTTCCCAGTGCCCGGATTTGATTCTGCTCGATTTAGGCCTTCCTGATATGGACGGAATGGAGATTATCAAGCAGGTGCGCACCTGGGCCAGTATCCCGATTATCGTTATCTCCGCCCGCACACAAGAGCAGGAGAAGGTGAAAGCGCTGGATCTCGGCGCCGATGATTATCTGACCAAGCCGATTGGGACTTCCGAACTGCTGGCCAGGATCCGCACCGCGCTCCGCCACAGCAACCGGCTGAATACGGACTCGCCGCTTTACAAAAGACCGTTTCACGCCAGGGATTTGACCATTGATTTCGAAAAGCATCTGGTTACTCTGGGCGAAAAGGAGATTCATCTGACCCAGATCGAATTCAAGATTATCTCTCTCCTGGCCAAGAACTCCGGCCGTGTTATGACATATGACGCCATTATTTCTAATATATGGGGACCCTATGCAGATGATGACAACAGCATCCTTCGCGTTAACATGGCCCATATCAGAAGAAAGCTGGAACAGAACCCGGCTGAGCCACAGTACATATTTACGGAAATCGGGATTGGATACCGGATGGTGGAGGACGAAGCAGGGAATTAATGGCTGCTGCGCTTGTTTGTAACAGTTCAGACAGGAAGGCTGCTAAGACCTGATTGGAGATTTAGTTAAGCAGGTGAGGACGC
>NZ_KE992955.1 GCF_000466485.1 [Clostridium] symbiosum ATCC 14940
TGTTGCAGTTTGGCCGAAGGCTGAACTGTAACTAAGGGTTTAATTGCACTGGATTTGCAGTATACCTTTTCATGTGCATATAGTATAATATTCTAGTCGTTCTGCGGCTGCCGCCGCAGGCAGCATTCCGCTGTCCGGGAATTGCAATTGCCGGACAGTTAAGTTATGGAGGAAACCTTTATGAAAAAAATCATTCTGACCGGAGGCGGTACCGCCGGCCACGTCACCCCTAATCTTGCGCTTCTCCCTTCTCTTCAAAAAGAAGAATTTGAAATCCGCTATATCGGTTCCTATAATGGAATCGAGCGCCGCCTGATCGAGGAGACAGGTATTCCCTACGACGGTATCTCGTCCGGAAAGCTCCGCCGCTATTTTGATATTAAAAACTTCTCCGATCCTCTGAGAGTCCTGAAAGGCTATGCAGAGGCTCTGAAAATTATGAAAAAATACAAACCGGATGTCGTATTTTCTAAGGGCGGTTTTGTCGCCGTCCCTGTCGTATTAGCCGCCAGGCACCACAAGATCCCTGTTATTATACATGAATCTGATATGACGCCCGGCCTGGCTAATAAGATTTGTATCCCTATCGCTAAAAAAGTTTGCTGTAATTTCCCTGAAACCTTGAAGTATCTTCCTGAAGACAAGGCCGTTCTGACCGGCTCCCCTATCCGGGAAGAGCTGTTGAATGGCGATCGTCTGGCTGGATTGCAATATACCCATCTTTCTGCCGGCCTTCCCGTCATTCTTGTAATCGGTGGCAGCCTTGGCTCGGTAACTGTCAATCAGGCCGTTCGCAGTATTCTTCCTGAACTGTTAAAGAATTTCCAGATTATACATATCTGTGGCAAAGGTAATCTGGACGAAAGCCTGATTGGTATGGAAGGCTATGTTCAGTATGAATATGTGGATAAACCTCTCCGGCATCTGTTCGCTGCCGCCGATCTGGTCCTGTCCAGAGCGGGAGCCAATTCCATATGTGAGATTCTGGCTCTCAGAAAACCCAATATTCTGATTCCTCTTTCTGCCGCCGCCAGCCGTGGAGACCAGATCCTGAACGCCAACTCTTTCGCAAAACAGGGATTCAGCGCTGTTCTCGAAGAAGAGGCCCTTACAGGTGAATCTCTCCTGCAGGCAATCAATGAGACCCATAAAAACCGCCGGGCATTCATTGATAAAATGGCAGAAAGCCACTTGAACAACGCAGTATCTACCATCATTGAGCTGATTAATGAGTGCTGTAATGATTAACGGTAATCATCAAGTAATCCGGCTTCAATAATTCTTTTGCGGAGTTCTTTTCTGGCTCTTGATAACCGGGAACGACAGACTGTTCCCGGTATTTTCAGTATCTCACACGTCTCCTCTGTCGATAATTCCTGTATTATCCTCAGAATTATAACATCACGCCAGTCCTTCTTCATACCATTGACAAGTTTCCATATCTCACGATATAGTTCATTATCCATAATGCAGGTTAATGTGTCCGTCCCCAGCAGCTTCGTCATGAGCAGGAATTCTTCATCCTGATCATCAATACTCGCTACGCAGCGAGAATTCTTCCTGATGCTGTCTCTCCATCTGCTATACAATATCTTAATTAGTATGGTTGTCTTCAGTTTTGCATCCCAATCCATCGGATAGCGTTCATAATATCCCATGATCGTATCATGCACTATATCTTCAATGTCATCATAGTGTACGCCTATACTGGCGGCAAACCTTTTGAGCGGAACGGAGTAGTCTTCGTATAATTCCTTTAAAAGCCTGCGTTCTTCCTGCCGCATACATTTCTCCTATGATTGTAATACTTCTTTTATGCTGCTGCTGATTTCTGCGAATTCAGCCGAATCAGCCTTCCCCGGCTCCCACGTAACCATGGCTGGTCCGCCCTCGTATCTTGGAATGATATGTACATGAAAATGAAAAACTGTCTGTCCTGCTGTCTCCCCGTTATTCTGTACCACATTAAATCCAGCGCATCCCAGAGCCTGTTTCATCGCCGCACCGATTTTGCCTGCCAGCGGAAGCACCTTTGCTGCGACCTGTTCATCCAGTTCACAGAGATCTTTAAAGTGTTCCTTTGGCAGTATCAGAGCGTGTCCCCTGGATGCCGGACCCAAATCCAGAATTACCCGAAATTCTGAATCCTCATATACCGTGGCCGATGGTATTTCCCCTCCTGCAATTTTGCAAAAAATGCAATTACTATCTGTCATTTTCACCACTCCTTATTTTCTGCATTATATATGCATCTTTTATTTTTACCGGGTTTTCTATAAAAAATCATCCCCAGAAAAATACCAATTAGCAGGCCGCCCACATGCGCAGCATTATCGACTCCTGTGCTCGTAAACCCGTGATACAGAGTTACGGCCACAAGTATCATTAGCTGTTGTGTACTCAGATCTTCCAGCCGGCCACGGTTTACTGCCACCGCATACACGAGTCCGCCTACAACACCAAATATTGCGCCTGAAGCTCCGGCCGAAACAACATAGTACCCTCTCCCCATGTTTACAGCCAAAGATATAATATTTGCACCTATACCGCATAGCAGGTAAAAAATCAGATATTTTACCTTTCCAAGTGCCCGTTCCAGATTATCTCCCAGAACAAATAATACTAGCATATTATTGATCAGATGTCCAATTCCAAAATGCATGAAAACAGAAGTGAGCAGTCTGTAATACTCACCGTACTGCAATATAAGAGGCGCATACATGGCGCCCCGTTTAACCATAAATCCTGTATTTAATGAGGATCCTGTAATTTCCAGAAAAAGAAAATAGATTATATTAACAGCTATAATAGCACCGTTTACATATGCCTTTTTACCATGATTTCCCATATCGCACATCCTTCAATGGCACTATTATAGCACAGCAATTAACGATATTCTATGGAATTTTGCAAAAACACTACATTGATGTAAATCGACATTTTTCTACATCTTTTTTATGTTTTTGGTTACATATTTTACCCCTCATACGTTTCTATAAAATAGTATTTTAAATCTGCAACCGTGATCACATCCCTATTTTGGATACTAACCGTCTCATTAGCCTGCAGCTTATATCCACCTACACTGGTACCGTTCGTTGAGTTTAAATCAGTAATAATATATACCCCCTCTCTCTTATCTACCCGCAGATGAAGACGGCTGACCGTAGGATGCCGGATGCAGAAATCTGCCAGTTCCGGATGCTTACCGATAACAAACGGAACATAAGTAATCTCAATATTTTCTTCTTCCCGGTTAATGCTTTCAAATAACGGGAATCGGTTCTTATCTTCATCCTGCGTCAGCAGGGCTGTTCCATTCTCCTGCGCATGCAGTTCTTCCTGCCGATCCTCCTCTGCCTTCCTCTGCCGGTATTCCGTCACACTTTCGGGCTGAAAACGCCATGATTCCTCTTTTATAACAGGATTCAATACATTTTCCGTTTTGCCATACTTAAATTCAGGTGCAGCAGTAATATCCACCGGGCCGGCAGCGGGTTCCTTTTTATATTTTTTACCGCCGCTCATTCGGAGTTGCAGCAATCTTACCGCCGCTGCCGCTCCGGCCGCCACCGCCGCCGGAAGACCATACCTTGATATACCCTCCCGGCCGGTAAAATACCATATTCCCCCTTCCATTGCCAGGAACATAAGAAAACACTGAAGTGTTTTGGTGATTTTAGCGGTTGCTGCAGCAGCTTTTATCCTGCCGGTATATTTTTCTTCTGTGAAATGTTCTTTTAAATCCTCTTTCCCGACGTGTTCATATATTGGCCGTACGCTGCCAATACTATCAATTGCCTTGTTTTCTTCTGGTATGTATGTCCTGAACTCATCTTCCGTTTTATGCTGTTCCCTGCTTTCATCCCTGCTGCCATCCCTGCGTTTGAAAATTACATCTTCCGTTTCTCTCAAATGCCTCAAGAGATCTGACATCCCATAATTCTCGCGCAGACTCTCGTGATACAGGTTATAGGCCATGACAACGCCTTCCCTGTCCTTGTGGTTGATTTTTTCCAGAAGAAACCGAAGCAGTTCTGATAGGGCTGCCGGGAAATCGCAGGAATAGCCGGGCAAAAGACAGAGCGAAACGGTAAACCTGTCCGGATCTATATATATAAATTCCGGTTCGAGGAGTATCTGCTCCTCTTTCAGCAGATACTCCTCGATTTTTGAAAGAACCCGGGAGAGGCTCAGCAGAATGGAGCGGATTTCTCCTCCATTTATCTTTCTCTGCTCCAGAAGCCGGTTCAGCGGCTGTCTGGATGTAATTTCATAATAGAATTCCCGTTTATCCTCATACTGCCTCACACGGAATCTGAGCAGCCCCTCTATTGTATTAGATGCAAGCATCCTGCATTCATATCCCCCTCCCTCAGAAGGGGCATCCAATATCATATAATTGTGGTTAACCTCTCTTTTATAACGAACTTCCACTTGTCTATCCCCCGTTTAAATTCCGGCAGCCCTAAGCAGCCGGAGAAAATTTTCCGGATCAAACTTTTTTACCGATATATCTGTTTCTGTTTTCATTTTCGCAGTTCCTGAGATTCTGTTTCCCTTTTCCTTCAATGAAATATTTCCTCCTCCGCACCAGAAATATCCCCGGTAATCCTGCTGTGCATTGCTCTCCATTTCAGACAGTGTCTGTCCCTCCTCCAAACGGGTGCCACATTCCAGCGCCTCCTGCAAAACCATATTTCCTGCCACACGCGCATGTATGTCGAATACCCCTGTGATCAGGGACGCTATAAACAAAAACAGCGCGGACATCACAAGCGCGGCCTCTACCGTAAAGCTGGCATCCAGTCTTCCTCCGTCTCTTTTCTTTCCAATCTCCCTATACTCTGTCACGCTTTTTGCCATCGGTGATACCTCCCAAATTTACTATATTCCAATCATTTTCCTGTACTTACGAACAACAGCCAGAACCAGGCCGGTATAATGAATGGTAAAAACGGCAGGCGCATTTTTCCTGCATTAATACCATGAATAAATCCCCATGCTGCCATCCCCAGACTGCACGTCCCGCAGAAAAAAAGGCCGCATAGAAAAAGCACGATAGTTCCGTAAGAGCCAAGATAACAGGCTGACACAATAAAAAAACAGCCGTCGCCCGCACCTGCCGCACCTCCGGTACAGATTGTCACAAGAAGCAGAAATATCCCAGGCAAAAAGGCAGCTAACACCCCGGAATATTCCTGCCATGCTCCGGTCAACAGCCCCAGCGCTCCGGTTATCCCAAACAAGACAAGCAGCCATATCGGTATTTTTGCCGTCCTGAGATCGTACCAGGCTGATAAGAGTAAGAAAATACTATATACCAGTTCCATTCTTTATCCCCCTTTATTTGTAACAGCAATGCATTTCACAGAGCGGGAGTGTGCTCCGCAGACTGTATCTTCTCCCGCAGCCCCAAACCACGACAATCTTCCCCCGGACGAAAGACTCATATAGCACAATCACCCACCCGTCCGCTGGCCTGCGGCGGGGTATGAAAAGTACCACAATAAGAGCATGCTCCCAGATGCTCCACCTCAGACAACGGTACTTTCTTTACATAATATGCGATGGAGGTACAGTCCGGTCTACTGTGAAAATATTTACCATTTGGCATAATGTACACGGTCGTTCCGCTCACTGCCGCGCTTCCACAGATACTGCAGGGCTTGTAATGGCTTTGGCTGCTGCTGAGTTTATCTTTTACCGTGTCATAATCTAATGACGAAATATCGTTAGATATGTAGTGGCAATCCGGTGACAAATGATATCTGGTTCCTGTCCTTCCGATAAAAACCATTCTTTCTGATTTGTCTGCCTCCGCTCCCCCCTGTGAATTGCGTCCCCCCTCGCTCCCGATCCATCCTCGTTTAAAGCTTACGGAAGCCGCCGGCACACTGTCCAGGACAAACACCCGAAACGGCAGCATGAGTCTGTATTTCGCCCGGAGATAAATCTCCTCCCCATTTTTCATAATTTCCGTACCTGAAAGATCCAGTCCGCTGATTCTCCCCGGCCCGGCCGCTTCCCTGATTTTCACCTCCAGAAATGCCCGTACCGCGCCTTCGGCAAAAAGCTCTGCCGTCACAAGCGAATCCGTTCCAGCCGTATCACGGAGTTCTTCTCCTTCTGTCCGTCTGTAAAATATGTACGCATACTGGCTCAGCTCTCTGGCCGTCGTTTCCAGCACTGTTTGTATTTTCCTCTGTGTATCCAGCATTTCCATCGGCATTGCCAGAATTATAACGGCGAATATAAATACCGTCAGGCTCAATGATGCTTCAAGCGTCAGGCTGGCCTCTAATAATCCCCTTCTTGTTTCGCCTCTGCCCAGCCCAATTTCCCCCTTCCCAATAATAAAATCTATTTGTATATTCTTCCTCCCGGCTATTGCTGCAGAATAAGAAGTAAAAACTCCGCCCGGGACAGGATACAACACCCTTATTCAGAATCAGGCTGAATCTATCTTAAATTTATAAGAAAAATTTTGCTTGAAAATCTATATTTTTTGCATTTGAAATAGATATAATTGGAGACTTGCGATGTACTTGGAGAGGCACATTTTTAACTTCCTGTTTTCTGAATAAGGGCATTGTATTCTGCCCCGGACGCAGCCGGCTACTGCCTGTTCCTGCTTAATATGCTTTAACTGCTTTTTTGGAAATTGGTATCACTGTTCCCCGGCCTTTGTATTCCGCCTCCAGCCTGTATGCGCATTTTCTCATAAGAAACGATGGCTGGCCGGTTCTTATGTTTTTCTGAATCATATCCATCATTCGGTACTCCTTTTTCGGAAGACCGGAAAGCCAAAACAGCAGTTTCAGATAGGACTGGTAATCCAGCCCTTCCCCTTCATTCCCGGATACTCCAAGCTCCCTAAACAGCGCTGTTCCTGATTCTGCCAAACCCGTCAGGGATACCCTCCACTCTCTTCCCTGCTTCAGAAACGGTACCTTTCCTCCTTCCAAAAGTGCTTTCACATCTTCAACCGACTCCGCCAGGGCCCATACCGTCAGGATAAAAAAAGTAGTCACCGACACCAGGGGCGCAATGCCCGAAGCTCCTGTTATTGCAGCCGCCAAAAGTTCCGCCTCCCGGCGTTTTTCCGGATCCTTAAGCAGTGACATCAGATTCATGGCCTCCCTGATTGCTATGATTTGATTCACTGTATTTTTCAGGTTCTCCCTGTCTGAAGCGGAACCGGACAGGAGATACTCCTGTTCATATTTGACGTGACGTTCTTCTTCCGACAGGAAGTTCGTATAAAAACCGGCGGCGTATTCATGAAGTAATGCGGTTTCCGGCAGAAAATTGCCCGCCCCTCCATTATATCCGGTAAATCCCGGCATTTCCGTAACAGACATTTCTGTAACAGAGGGAAACTGCTGCTTATCAATTCTGTCCGGCGAAACTTTTTTCCCTTCCGGCACGACTATGGACAGCAGATCGCTTCCGGCCAGGCGGCTTAATGATTCAAGAACCTTTCGCTTTTTTCTGTCCTTTTTTCCTGTCCCGGCAAACCGTGAGTCGTACGTAAACTTTCCTGTAACTGACAGCACCCTCCTCCACAGGCGCTTTTCGTCCAGCTCGTCATCCTCGTCGTCCGGTTCCCATGAATCAATATACTCCTGTACTTCCACTGACTGCCGGATCGCATCCTCAACGACCGCTTTATTCCGTTCTGCCGTTACTTCTGTCTGCTTTACCTCCCTATGCCGGCTGCCTTCTTTATCTGTATAGGAGCGGTAGCTCTCCATCTCCTCCGAGAGCAGCTCCCAGTTTGGGGGCTTCAAATCCCCCTGTTTCTTTGCCGCACCGGATTCCGCCATCCGGATCTCCCTGCTCAGTTCCTCCGCTTTCTCTTCATATTCCCGGACCAGCAGAGGAATCCGCTCCAGTTCCTTATTCAATTTTTCTGCTGTTTTTATAAATCCTGTGCCGTTGCCGTTACTCAGCTGCCGGTTCCCGGCCTCCATGTAATTTTTCTGCCGTTCCAGGCTTTCACCAATATTCTCGATGCTTTCTTCCAGCTTCAGAAGCTGTCTGCCGCATTCCTGGTATTGTTCCGCAATGGCGCCAAAGCTTTCCGCTTCCTTTATCCCGTCCATCGTTTCCTTTAAAATACCGGCATCATATTCCACATTCCAAATCCCTTTTTTCATATAGTCCAGGATTTCTTTCTCAAACCACCGGCCGCCGCCGTCCGTAATCAAAACAGGAGATGAAACAGTCAGATTCCTGTCTGTGACCAGATAAAACGGGGCATCTCTGAAATAACTGTCCAGATAAGGCTCCATCTCCGCAGCCAGTCCGCCGCTCTCATCAAATTCCAGCGCAAATATTCTATACTGTTCCCATACATCCCGGTGATACTTACTCATCAGGGAATCCAGCGAGGAATCGAGAGCCATCTGCATATACCACCCGCTTCCGGCTGTTCTGACGGATTCAAAGAGGCCTCCCATGAGGGCGCAGATGCAGGTTAGAATCAGGCTTAAAAAAACTGTAATACTTGCATCCGCTTCACCCATCAGATTTTTCCGCATCACCTTCCTCCTAATAGACTTCCTTCGATTTACTGTTAATTTGCTTGAAAATGTTATTTAACAGCGTATTAATCTGTGACTTGAAAATCAACACTAGTCCAATTACCACGACGAGTATAAGCACGATTTCGATAACTGTAACCCCCTCCTCATCGTTCCAAAATGCGATAATTTCCTTTTTTAACCACATACACAGTCTCCTTTCCTCAATTCAGATTCCAAAGGCCAAAAAGGCCGGAACCGTTATCATTACCATAACAATCAGCAGCATCATGAATAAAGGCAGCAAAAGCTTTGTCGAGGCTTCCTCACCGAGACGTCTGGCCAGGTTCTTGCGCTGTTCAAAGGCGGCTTCCATCTCAGCCTCCAGTACCGGAGTCAGGCTTTTTGAACCATTCTTTACGTTCTGTTCCAATATTCCAGCAAGTTTTCTGTAAGGAAGAACCCTGCACCTGTTACCAAACTCGGAGTATGCCCGAATCTCCGGCACTCCCCTCTGCATCAGATAATAGGCTGCCGCCATCTCTTCATAAGCCGCACGTTTCCCGGCTTTTTCCTCTGTCCGGCGGTAATCCTCCACGATCTTTGCCCACGCTTTCCTGACCGGCAGTCCGGCGCCCAGAAAGACTACCAGTCTTGACAATATCTCTGAATAGTCCATCATCATCTGACATTCCCGCTTTTTCTTTGCCTCCCGTTCCCTCTGCCTGTCTTTAAGCGGCAGAAGAATTGCCGCCAGGATCCCCAACAGAGGGAACATCAGGCTGCTGCGCCCCCGGTCTGCGCTGTAAGTAAGTGTTTTCCCTTCAAATTCTTCCGGTAAGATGAACACCTCCGAATACTTCTGTTCCTCCTCCTTTTCCATGAGAAAGTTCTCAAAAGCCGCAAGTTCTTTTTCCTCCTGCGTCCTGCCCGGCGGGAGAACGTTTACCCGGTATATATAATCCTCTGCATATTCTCCTGCTTTTAATGTGGCAGTCAGAAATGTCTCTCTGCCGCTCTCCGGACATCCGCTGTTAAATACTTCTCCCGAAGCGCTGATCAGCTCCGTGTCATCAGGCTGCCACCGGACCGATATCCCGTACTTGTCAAGCCAGGTGACAAGCTCCAGCCTGCTCTGCACCTGTTCCAGCGATTCATTACCGCCTGCAATTTGAGCGGATAATTCTTCTGCCGCCATATGAATTGCATCTGCCGCCTGCTCCTTTGTATACCGGCGTTCGCCAATCCTGACAGCCAAAGGCACTTTTTTGGCAAGCAGCCCTTCCACGAGAATCTCCTGCTGTGTTTCGCCCTGACCATATGTATTCCTTTCGAGCCCATTCCCTTTTGTCAGGACTGTGTCCTGTTTTTCCACAAAGGTAACGGCCAGCGCCAGAATTATCCCCAAACTCACACAGATAACCTGTCTTTTGTCCAGTTTCAAGAAACCACCTCATCCCATATTCTCTCCTTTTTGCATTTACTCTTTTCACTATAAATTTATTCTGTTTCATCTTTCTGTGTTTTCATCCTCTTTTTACAATTCAATATCCAGTATTTTAAACGAAAGGAAACACGATGCACAATAAATCAAAAGACACCCTGTCATAACCACTCTTCCGGCAGCCGTGCCGTACATCTGCCGGAAAAAACCGGGAGATGAAAATTCAATATAAATGACAATACAGTATGGCACCAGATTCATAATCTTCTGTTCAAACTGCTTTTCAGCCGTCATCGTCAAAATTTCCTCCCTGACCTGAAGTCTGTCACTAATCACATGAACCGTATGATTGACTACCGATACCAGTTCACCTCTGCTCCGCTTTGAAACAGCAAAGATATCGGAAAAATTTTTGATTTCCTCCAGCCCGCTTCTGTCCGCAAACTCTGCCAGCAGCGTCTCCACCGTCCTGTTCATCCTCAGCTGATGGGCTATATAGGAAAATTCCTTTGTTATCATTCCCTCCCGGCCGTAAAGCTCCTCCAGCTCGCGAAGACTGCCTGCAAAAGCATTCTCAACCGAATACCCCGCCCCAAGCGATGAAGACAAAATCAGCACCGCTTCCTTAAACTGACGCCTCAGTTCCTCCTGCCTCTGCAATGCAAGTTCTTTTTTCTTTGCCAGAGGATACAGGAAACCCACCGGAAGGAACAGCAGAAATGCCGTAAAGCTCCGGTAGAACACGTATGCCGTGGCTGCACAGAACATGGCTCCCTCCGCCAGATACAAAAGCCACTCCCTTCCTGAAAGGCGGTATCTGCCGTAATCCTCCTGTCCGGCCCGTATACCGGTCCGTTCAGCTCTCAAACCCTCCTGCCCGCAGCTTTTCCCTGTTTCGAAGCTCCCCGACCTTTTCCAAAGATCCTTCGACCCATTGTCTGTCTCTTGCCTGCTTCTCACGGAAGGTAAAAAGCGGCTCCAGCCTGACCTCTCCGTTCTCACATCCAATCACCTCCGCTATCTCAAGTACCTTTCTGCTCTTATCCCGCATTCTGCCCAAATGCACCATTAATTCCAGCGCCGATGCAATCTGGTTTCTAACGGCTGCCAGCGGCAGGTCCGCCGCCATCAGCACCATCGTCTCAAGGCGTGTTACCATATCCCTCGGACTGTTACCGTGCCCGGTGGAAACGGAACCGTCATGGCCTGTATTCATGGCCTGGAGCATCTCCAGGGCCTCCGCCCCTCTTACCTCCCCCACCAGAATCCGGTCCGGTCTCATTCTGAGACTCGCCCTGATTAAATCCCGCATGGATATCTCCCTGCTGCCGTCCCGGTTTTCGACTCTCGTCTCCAACCGCACCAGATTAGGTACATGACGGATCTGGAGCTCGGCCGAATCCTCAATCGTGATGACCCTCTCATCCTCCGGAATAAATTCAGACAAAGCATTTAAAAATGTCGTTTTTCCCGAACCCGTGCCGCCGCTGACAAAAATGTTATACCCGGCCCTGACGGCCGTTCTCAGAAAAACCGCAGCCTCCCTGCTGATACTTCCCAGCCGTATCAGCTTGTCCATCGTAACAGGCTCCGGAAATTTTCTGATTGTCAGAACAGGCCCGTCGACAGCTACGGGGGCCAGAACCACATGTACTCTGGAACCGTCCTCCAGCCTGGCGTCCGCAATCGGGGATGACAGATTGACGGTCCTGTTTACCCGGCTCACAATCTGTTGAATCAAATCTTCAAGCTGCTCTGCCGAATCAAAAGCTTTGTCCCATCGGCTTAACCGTCCCTTCTTTTCAATAAATATATGATCTTTTCCATTTACCATGATTTCAGTTATATCAGGATCGTCCACCAGCTCCTGCAGGATGTCCAGACGCCTGAAGGAGTCAAACAATTCTTTTTTCAGCCGGAGCCTGGACTTGAGCGGCAGGTAGGACCGCTCCGCCTCACCGGCCACCGCAGCGTCAATCATCTCCTGAAGCTCTTCATCCTCGAGCTGCATCCGCCCTTCCAGCTCTCTCAGAAGCCCTGCTTTCAGCCTGTCTTTTCTCTCCTTTTCTTCCGCCAGGGCCGGTATCCCGTTTATGGCCTTCTACCTCCCCTCAGAAGCTGTCTCACATAATCCCCCAGCTCTCCCCACAAGAGCTGCTCAAGATAATTCTCCCTTCTCCCAAAGCTGCTGTGATATGGCAGCTTCAGCTTCTTAATTTTCTCCCTCAGCGCCCCGTTTCCCGAAACATCGAGATACCGTTCGAATTCTTCAAGCTTCGCCAGTGAAACGCTGTCCTCCTTTACCGGCATATAAATTACGGAACAGAGTTTCATCAGCCCATAAACAAATTTCCCATGGCTGCCGATATCCAGAATTACGTTTTCATATCCGCCCTCACCGGCTATCGTTTCAATCAGACCTTCCACCTGCCCCGCATCCGTATCCGCCAAATCCTCCGGGTAACGGACAGGCGGCACATAATCAAGGGCATCCAGGGAATGCACGACGCTGTTCAGGCGCAGCAGGTTATAATTGCCCTGACTGAAAAAGTACAGAAGATCCGCTAAATCCTCTTTATATTCCGTCTTCGTAAGTATCGAAAGGCCGGAACACTCCTCCAGATTCAGGTAAAGGGTACGGCTTTCCTGTGCGAGCAGCTGTCCCATTGTGATTGCCAGTGACGTTTTAAGGCATCTGCCTACCGGTGAATAGACTCCCAGTATCTTTGCCGCCGCCCGCATGGCGGTGCCCGGAACCGCCTCCGCCGACTTCTCACAGTAGCAGGCCATCACTTCACGAATGATATTACCGCTGGACTGGTACTTATAGATGCTCGGATACTCCATATCAGCCTGTAAAGTCTCTCCGTCCGCCAGGCACATCACTTTACCCGCCCCCAGTTCCTCCGCCTCCTCCCGGCTGACCGCGCTGCTGATCAACAGCAGCTCCACAGGATTCTCCTTTGCAAATTTCTTTAACTTGTCAAAGGAGGAAAATGCAAGCACGTCGAACGGAATCTTCTCCGTCTGGTTCACCACATCCGCAAATCTGGCCGCATAGAGCGGATCGACATCGTATATCGCCATGATATGTCTCATAAAGCACCTCCGTATATTGCCAGCCAGACACAAAAACCGCCCCACAAAAAAGGAACCAGGCGAAATTTCATCCCATCCGGCCCTCCTGGCGGGTAATAGGGAAGAATCTGCTCCGACTGAAACAAATGTTTAATATAATTCAGGAAATATTTGATACGTTCTGCAAGAATATGCTGCTTCAGCATATAGAATAAAGACCACACGGCCGCAGCCGCCAGACCATAGAAAATAATCTCAACCCCTCTGTCCATCCCCATATATCCGGCAATGACAGCCATCACTTTGATATCTCCGGCTCCCATCATCCTGAACAGAAAAAGAGGGAAAAAAATAATTACTGTAAAAAAAGTACGGATAAAAAACAAGGCTATGACGGTAAAAACTGCTCCGCTCCCGTCCCCTGGCGACGGCCCCCGAATAAAACCGGCTATGCCGAAAGCCGCCGTGCCGAAAAGTATCAGAACATTGGGCACTCTTCCTTTTCTAAAATCGCAGAGAGCCGAGCCTGTCAAAAAGGACAGCAAAAAGAATTTTTCCAAACAACCTCCCCTTTCCTAAATTGAATCATTCCGGTTACAGGCATAACTAAATAAGCAGAGCAAACTGCAAAAAACGCACCAAAACACCTCGCGGAATACAACCTGTGAACAGTAACTTGACGGCAACTGAATAGTACTGCTGGAAAATAAACGAATAATAAAACCAGATTCATGAATCAAGAAATAAGATAAATCGAACTGTGATACAGTTAGAATGTTTCTTTATTATGAACACTTTCTCCTGAAAAGTCAACTCCCTTTTACAAAAATTTTCACCAAAAAAGACGCTTATTTTTTATTCATTTATTCCCCGCTCCCCTGCTGTCTTTACATTGACTGAAAACAGCAAAAATGATAAAATAATAATAGTTTAAATTTTTAAACCAAAGGAGGGAGAACGGTTGCCTGACATCTCTGAACTGAAAAATTTATTTCACGAATGTATGCCCCTCTTCATTGCACTAGGCGATGAAATCAGGCTGTCCATCATCGAATCTTTGACCGATGCAGCCTACCGGACATGCGACGGTGATTTTTCATCTGAAAATCTCAGCCGGCACGGTTTAAATGTACGGGAAATCACCGATAAAACAAACCTGTCCCGGCCCGCAGTCTCCCACCACCTGAAATTATTAAAAGACGCCGGACTCATCTCCATCCGCCGTGAAGGCACCTGCAATTACTACTACCTGACCATCGGCCAGAGCACCCGGCAGCTTACCAGGCTGGGCACCGAGCTCCAGTCATTCCTGGGCATGGATACATATAAAAAAGCCGGGGAACCGTACTCCGGCGCTTTAAATAACCGTAACGTTTCAGACGGCATGAACAGTTATGAATAACCGAACGGTTATGCATAATCTTACCATTCCTGTATATACTAATTACAGCATCCATAAACTGCACAGAAAACGCAACAGTTCGGACAGTAAGAACGGTTACGGAAAAGCGCAATATTGTGATTACAATTTACAGGAGTGAAAACCATGAAATCTACAAGGCATACAAAACGCGGCATACAGGCCCGCAGGCTGGATCCGGAACTTCTGGAAGAGCTTAAAAAGGCCATGGGAACCATCGACACCGCCATCAACCGTTTTGAACAGGTCGTGGATCCCACATTGATCGACTGTTATATTTATGAATTAAAAGCTGCGCAGCTTCGCTATCAATTCCTTCTCCGGAGCATTAAAGAGCAGGAGACAAATTACAGTTTGAACTGATTTATACGCATAGCGCGTGCTGCCGGGGGAGGACAAGCATGGCACATAATAATAAAACCTGGTATGAAAAGGCCGTCTTTTATCACATGTACCCTCTGGGTATGACCGGCGCGCCGAAACAGAATATTGAGACAGAGGCCGAAAGCCGTTTCGGGGAACTGAACCTGTGGATTCCCCATATCAAAAGCCTGAACTGCAGCGCCGTTTACATCGGCCCGCTGTTTGAGTCCTCGACTCACGGCTACGATACAAGGGATTATAAGCTGGTGGACCGGCGTTTGGGAACAAACGATGATTTCAGAACTTTTGTCAGACTCTGCCATGAACAGGAAATCCGTGTTGTCGTTGACGGGGTATTTAACCATACCGGACGTGATTTCTTCGCTTTCCGTGACATTTGTGAGAACCGGGAATCTTCACCGTACCGGAACTGGTACAGAGGCGTCGATTTTGGCCGGAACAGCCCGATGGGAGATCCCTTCGGCTATGAGTCATGGCACGGCATCTGGGAGCTTCCCTGCCTGAACTTATATAATCAGGAGGTTAAGAACTATCTTCTGGATACGGTCCGGTTCTGGGTCCGGGAGTTTGATATCGACGGGATCCGTCTGGACTGCGCCAATGTTCTCGATTTCCAGTTTATGAAAGAGCTGAGACGGCTCACAGACACGGTGAAGCCTGCTTTCTGGCTGATGGGGGAGGTTATTCACGGTGAGTATTCCCGCTGGGTGAATGATGAGATGCTCCATTCCGTGACAAATTATGAGATGCACAAGAGCATCTACTCCGCCCATAATGATCACAACTATTTTGAGCTGGCCCACAATGTCCGCAGGCTGGAAGCCGTAGGGAAAAAGCTCTATACCTTTGCCGATAATCACGACGAGGACAGAATTGCCAGCAAACTGCTTAATAAATCACACCTGAAGCCCCTATATGCGCTCCTGTTTTCACTTCCCGGGATCCCCTCCCTTTACTATGGCGGAGAATGGGGATTAGAAGGGCGCAGAACGCCGCATTCCGACGATGAACTGCGGCCTGCAATCGATATTGCTTCGGCCGGCAGCCGTTTCTGCGGACTGACTGAGTTTATCAGCCGTCTGGGCCGGATTCATCTGGAAGAACCGGCGCTTCACGGAGGAGAATACAAAGAGCTGCTTCTGACCAACCGCCAGTATGCATTTGCCCGTCTGTCCGGGGCCGGGGATATTATCACTGCAGCCAATAACGACGATAATCCTGCTGTAATCAGCGTACCATTCAATACCTGCATGAACGAATGCACCGATCTGTTGTCCGGCCGGACATTTAAAGTATGTGACGGCAGGGTTCAAATAGAATTAGAGGGTAACGATGCAGTTATCCTCAGAATAACGGAGGGTTAACATTATGACGGGAAGTAAAAACACCGGCAGTACCACCAGGAAATCACCTGCTGCCAAATCAAAGATGTCCGGTCTTGGAGTGATCGGCGAATTGGACCGCTATTATTACGGTGAAGGACGCCATTACAAAATCTTTGAAAAGCTGGGAGCCCATCCGTTTACATATCAGGGGAAAGACGGATATTACTTTGCCGTATGGGCGCCTCATGCAGTATCAGTCAGTGTCGTCGGAGATTTTAACGGATGGAATCCCGACTTGAATCCGATGATGCCGGTTAAAGACAGCGGCATTTATGAAGCTTTTGTACCAGGCCTGGCATCCGGGCAGCTTTACAAGTATGCCATCACAACCGGCAGCGGAAAAATTCTCTTTAAAGCAGATCCCTATGCTTTCACCGCCGAATACAGGCCGGGCACCGCATCTGTGACCACAGATATCAGGGGATTTAACTGGAGCGATTCTTCATGGATGGAAAAACGAATGAAAGCGGATCCTGTAAAATCTCCCATGTCCGTCTACGAAGTACATATTGGTTCCTGGAAAAAGAAAAACCGCCAGGAAAAAGACGGTTATTACACTTACATGGAAGCGGCGCATGAGCTGGCTGATTATGTTAAAATGATGGGTTACACCCATGTCGAACTGATGGGAATCGCCGAGCATCCCTATGATGGTTCCTGGGGATACCAGGTAACCGGATATTTCGCTCCGACCTCCCGTTACGGGACACCGAAGGAATTCATGTATTTTGTCAATTATCTGCACAAAAAAGGCATCGGCGTTATTCTGGACTGGGTACCGGCTCATTTTCCGAAAGATGCCCATGGCCTTGCCGATTTCGATGGACAGCCGCTTTATGAATATGCGGATCCCAGAAAAGGGGAGCATCCCGACTGGGGTACCAAGGTATTTGATTACGGTAAATATGAAGTATCCAATTTCCTGATTGCAAATGCTCTGTACTGGCTTGAATATTATCATATCGACGGCCTCAGGGTGGATGCCGTGGCGTCCATGCTGTATCTGGATTACGGACGCAGCGACGGCCAGTGGATCCCCAACAAATACGGGGATAATAAAAACCTGGAGGCAATCGAATTTTTCAAACATTTGAACAGCGTCATAAACGGAAGGAAAGACGGAGCCATGATTATCGCCGAAGAATCCACGGCCTGGCCGAAAGTAACCCATAGCCCGGAGGACGGCGGCCTCGGCTTTACCTTCAAATGGAACATGGGCTGGATGCACGATTTCCTGGAATATATGAAGCTGGATCCATACTTCAGAAAACACAACCACAACAAGATGACGTTCGGTATTACCTACAGTACAAGCGAGAATTTTATCCTGGTACTCTCACACGATGAGGTTGTCCACCTGAAATGCTCTATGATTAACAAGATGCCCGGCGAATATGAAGATAAGTTCGCCAACCTGAAAGCAGGCTACACCTTTATGCTGGGCCATCCCGGCAAGAAGCTTCTGTTCATGGGCCAGGATTTCGGGCAGCTCCATGAATGGGATGAAAAAACGTCGCTCGACTGGTATCTGGCCGATGAACCGCTTCACGGGGATTTACAGAATTATGTCCGCGGGCTGCTGACACTCTATAAAAAATATCCGGCGCTGTACCGGCAGGATAACGACTGGGACGGTTTCCAATGGATTAACGCCAATGACGCCGACCGGAGTATTTTCAGCTTCATCCGCCGTGATGAGACAAAGAAGAAAAATTTACTTTTCATCTGCAACTTTACGCCAATCCCCCGGGACGACTACCGCGTAGGCGTGCCGAAACGCGGTAATTTTACGCTTCTTCTTGATAATGAACACGGCCTGTATGAAAAAGGCGACGGACCGGCCGTGTATAAATCGTCGAAAGGTGAATGCGACGGACAGCCCTATTCTTTCTCTTATCCGCTTCCAGCTTACGGAACGGCCATTTTCAGATTTTGATTAAGCAACATTAACCTGCACGCTCCGCGCACAGGTCAACCATCAATAAAAGGGAATTACGGACAGATACCCGCCCCATTGGCGGCCGTCCGCAATTCCCTTTTATTCACACTGTTCCGTTTGTGTCAATCTGTGCCTTGATTTTGTTCCGGCATTGCATAGCTTTTAACGGCATAGGCCGCCGCCCTGCACAGATCAATCATCAGGGGAAGCTCTTCCAGCGAAATCGTCTTTCCCTGAATCTCACTCCCCAGTGATTTTTCACGGAGCACCTGAACGGTGTGCAGGTGCTTCTCCTCTGCCACCGGCTCGATCCGGACCCGGAACGCTCTGGTCTGTAAAAGCAGATCAGCCAGATTGCTTCCGGGAAGAATAAGCTGGGTAAAGGCCGGATTGCCGCTCTTTATCAGATACTGGGAATCCAGATCACGGTAGCGCACTTTGATCCCCTGCTTTGTTATCATATCTGCGCCTTTTCGTAATACCGTAGAGGGTCGTAAATCCAGGTGGTACGGATATGTAAGCTCTGCCTGTGTGTAAGCAGCACAAGTCAGGCCGTAGCCGTATCTTGAACTGGAGGTAATAACAGGAGCCACAGACAACGGAGCCGTATCCATATCCAGGAGCAGCTGGCAATGAGGATACTGCCCCTCATACGGATTCCCCATAAGGCAGCCTCCGTTCGCTTTATAGTACTGATATAAAATGCGGTCAATATCATTATCACTGTAGTACGAATCGTGCATACCATCCTCCGTTTCTTATTCTCCATCCTCCAGAAGCTGCTGGTAGACCTCCCTTTTACTGACTCCCCGATCCTTCGCCACCAGCTTCATCGCCTCTTTCTTATCCCTTCCTTGTGAAAGATAATGCTCCATATGCTGATTCAGCGGCATCTCTTTCCAGTCCTCCTGGCCCTCAGCCTTCAAGTCACGGATAGAACGCCCCTCGATCACGATCACACACTCGCCCTTCGGTTCATTTGCACCGTAATACCTGACCGCCTCCCCCAGCGTCGTACGGAAGGCCGTCTCATACTTCTTTGTAAGCTCTCTGCATACAGCGGCGCGCCTGTCGCCCAGCGCCTCATAAAGCTCCCCCAGCGTCCGCAGCAGATGATGGGGAGCCTCGTAAAGTATAATTGTCCTGGTCTCCGTTTTCAGTTCTTCCAGGATCCACTGCTTTTCCTTTTTATCCACGGGCAGAAACGCTTCAAAACAAAATCTTCTGGTACCCAGCCCGGATATCGTTAAAGCCGTAATACAGGCCGCAGGCCCGGGCAGTGACGTCAGCTCAATACCTGCCTCGCAGCATTGCTTCACCAGCTCTTCTCCGGGATCCGAGATTCCCGGTGTCCCGGCGTCGGTGATCAGAGCCACATTTACGCCCTCTCTCATTTTATCCACCAGATACCTGGCCTTGTCCACCTTATTAAATTCATGGTAGCTTGTCATAGGCGTTTTAATGTCGAAATGGTTCAGCAGTTTGATGCTGTGCCTCGTGTCCTCCGCTGCAATCAGATCCACTGTCTTCAGCGTTTCCAGTACACGCAGCGTTATATCATCCAGATTTCCGATCGGTGTGGCGCATAAATATAGTTTTCCCTGCATAGATTCTCCCCGCGTCCGTTCCTCGCTTTTGATTCATTAACTGTTATAGGAAACACAAGTTTGTCATTTCCTATATGTCCGGTTTATTTAATATCCGTATATATCATAGATTTCGTCTGTATACACACCCTGCTCCCTGTAAACAATCAGAGGCTTCTCCACCTTAATCATGGATCTGCCGCCCCGTACCGCCTCGATCAGGACCATATTTGCCTCCTTATCGACAAATGGGTGGACCAGCTTCATCCGTTTCGGTTCCAGCCGGTATGCTGTAAGCGCTGTGATAATCTCAATCAGCCGGTGGGGCCTGTGAACCATATAAAAACGGCCTCCGGGACGCAGCACTCTGGCCCCTTCCCTCACCACGTCATCCAATGTACAAAGCACCTCATGGCGGGCAATAGCCTTGGCTTCATCCGGGTTTTTAAGGCCATGACAGTTATTCATGTAAGGAGGGTTTGTAGTTACCACATCAAAAGAGGCCCCGCCGAAAATCAGGCCGGCCTCTTTGATATCGCCCCTTATGATGTCTATTCTATCCTTTAATCCGTTAAGCTCCACGCTCCGCGACGCCATATCCGCCATCTCTTCCTGGATTTCAAGACCGGTAAAATGTTCCCCTTTCGTCTTTGCTTCCAGAAGTATCGGAATTATCCCGGTTCCGGTTCCGAGATCCAGCGCTTTCTCACCCGGCCTTACATCAGCAAAGCCGGACAGCAGAACGGCATCCATTCCAAAGCAGAAGCCGTTCTCTTTCTGGATAATCCGGTAACCGTTTCGATGCAGTTCATCGATTCTCTCGTGTTCTTTCAGATTAATTATCATCTAACTTCGATTTTCCTTCCTTGCGTTCCAGCGCCTCAAGCGCTTTCAGTTCGGCATCGTTCACATTAACGCGGTCACGTCTGCGTTTCGGTCGGAATTTAAGCTGTTCCACCTTATATTCCCGGATTTCCTTCTCATCCCGGTCAACCGTAACAACCACTTTGACAAGCTGGCGCAGAACGCTCACACTGTGAACCTCTCCCTTAAGTCCGTCGTCCGTCGTTACATAATCTCCTATATTCGGCAGCTTGCTGTTCAGCTCCTCATATGTCTCTTCTTCATTCTTCAGACAGCACATCAGACGGCCGCAGACACCCGAAATCTTGGTCGGATTCAGAGAAAGATTCTGTTCCTTCGCCATCTTGATGGATACGGGAATGAACTCTGACAGATAGGAGTGGCAGCAAAGCGCCCTTCCGCAGATGCCGACGCCTCCCATAATCTTGGTCTCGTCGCGGACACCAATCTGGCGCAGCTCAATCCTGGTTTTAAATACGGCGGCCAAATCCTTCACCAGCTCACGGAAATCTATCCTGCCATCGGCGGTGAAATAAAACAGCACCTTATTGTTGTCGAATGTATACTCTGCATCGATCAGTTTCATCTGAAGATCATGCTTCTTAATCTTCTCCAGGCAAATCTTGAACGCCTCTTTTTCCTTCTCTTTATTCTTTCTCTCCACCTCTTCGTCCGCACGGGTTGCCATCCTGATGACCGGCTTAAGCGGCTGCACCACTTTCTTGTCCTCCACCTCACGGTTCCCCAGAACCACGTGGCCGAACTCGATACCACGCGCAGTCTCAACGATCACATGATCGCCCGTCTTTATCTCCATTCCGGCCGGATCAAAGAAATACACCTTTCCGGCTTTGCGGAACCTGACACCGATTACTTTAATCATATATCAATTCTCCTTCATTGTTAACAGCATAAGCTCCAGGGCCAGCTCCGTATTGACATTTGCATTGAGCCTTGCCTTGGCCTTTTCTATCGAATTTAAAATCGTCTCCAGCCCCTCATAGGAACTCTTCTGGCAGAGGCCGCTGACAACTCCATATTCATCTTTAAATACAAGTGTGTTGATATCCTTCGTCACCTTGAACATCAGAATATCACGGTACCAAAGCTGCATGAAATCCAGACATTCAAATAAATCCAGATTATCCTCCTGCAGTTTTTTTATATAATCCAGCAGCATGGGGATGTCCATCTCTTTAATATTCTTAAGAAGAGTCAGCACCTCCTTATAAAGAAGGGAAAATTCCTCCGAAGAAGCGAGATGGATCGCCTTGCCCAGGTTTCCCCTCGCAAACGCTGCATAAATATCTGCTTTACTTTCCGGCACTTCCATCATCTCCGACAGATAACCGCTGACCACATAATCCTTCAGCGGGCGGAGCTTGAGCTGGATGCATCTGGACAGAATCGTCGGCAGAAACACCTCCTGATTCGTCGTCATTAAAATGATGACCGCGTAGGCCGGAGGCTCCTCTATCGTTTTAAGAAGTGCGTTCTGCGCCTGAACCGTCATCTTTTCAGCCTCATCAACCATGTAGATCTTATAGCCGCTGCTGTACGGTTTCACCATAATCGTGTCATTTATCTGAACACGGATGTCATCCACGCCGATGCTGGCGGGCTTTTCATGCGTCACCCAGATAACATCCGGATGGTTGCCCGACATAATCTGTTTGCAGGAGTGGCACTGCATACATGGTTCCTTATCACTTTTTTCGCAGAGCAGTGTCATGGCAAATGCCCTGGCGATCGTCTTTCTTCCCATCCCCTCTTCACCCGACAGAATGTAGGCATGTGAAACCTTGTGGTATTCGATCGCCTTTTGTAAATGGTCCTTCACCATGTCATGTCCGATAATATCATGAAAACCTGCCATATATTCCTCCTGAAAACGGTAGTTAAAGCTTTTCGGTTATTATACCACAAGATTAAAATGCTGCATAGTATTGAATATCTGGTAACTATTCGCCTGCCTTGTTATTTGAGGCTGGAGGACGCGCCCGGAACGGACCGTGTCCGGTGTGGCGGGGGCCGGCTGAGTCTTTTGTCCCCGGTTGAAAGTTGTCGTGAGGAGGGAATCCGGCCGGAATGAATTGCTGCGGGGACCGTTTGCACTCTTTGGAGTGCGCAGCAGTGCTAAAAGCTCAAGGGACCTCGCTGAGTGGCTGCGACAAGGTCCGTCCCCCGCACTTAACGCGTGAGACAATCAGC
>NZ_KE992956.1 GCF_000466485.1 [Clostridium] symbiosum ATCC 14940
CTTTTTTTAATAATGGATTACATCAAATACGGCCTGATAACGATATTCTTTGCTTGCCGTATCCGTGTAGTTATAGTCGCTGTTCAGGTCGGCACGGCAGATTTCATCTTGTTCCATGATGGTATTCATTGCCGCTTTAACCTTTTCGTTTAACTGTGCAGCGTGCAGCAGGGAGTCCGAAATTGACTGTATTGCAAAAACAGCGGAACAGATATGGTTCTCTGCTCCGCTTCCCGTTTTTTCAATCACAACGTATTCCTTCTCTGGTTTTTCCGGGACCTCCATGTATACCGGCACGTCCAGCTTTCTATTCAGATAGTCAAGTACAGTCTTTTCTATCATCACTTCACCGCCTTTAACAGTTTGTTGCTTCCACCCCTGTTTTCTGCCTCCGCAGCACCGGAGGCCGTTCTTACCGAAACATTGACTCGGTTTGGTCCTGTATGCTTGCTTATATCATATCCGTTCCCAGCCCTGCCCTGGATTCCCTGCGCAAGCTCCGTGCAGTAATCCATCATTTCCTTTGACCGGAGCAGGGAGCGTACCCCCTCGCTATTCAATACTACTTTCATGTTAGCCATATCGCTCCACTCTCACTTTCTTATTCCAGTCAAGCGGGATAAGTCCCTCAATTCCTTCCAGCGGTTCTCCTACTGTACGCCATACTTTTCCAAAAAACTCGACCTTAGTATCCGTCCAATTATTTGTATCCCCTTTTGGAATAGCCAGAACATAGACTTCCTTCTTTCCGGATAAATTTAGCTGACTCAATATTTCTGGATTTGATTCCGGGGCGACAAGTACATTTTCAACCAGTATCGGGGTTTCCTGATAAATTGGGCGGTTAAATTCATCGGCCGACGCTATTTTCTTATTGTGTAGTGTTATCGTTATTCCCTTCAGCATAAAAATCAATCACCCCATACCTTTGTCTTCGTAAGCCCAGGCGCGACAGCTCGGATTTTTTAATAAAAAGGCCGCCTCCCGGTATTAGATATGTGCCTGACACCGAATATCCGAGGGCAGACTCGGACATTTGAGACATTGGCTCTTGGTCGGTGGATGTCATTAATGTCCTTGCAACAACATCCACGGTTACTGATTTCGCCACAGTCCCAAGATAAGGCTGTTTCAATATCATTTCGTCCAGGTTCTTCTGCACATTAGCAGCTTCAACCCGGAGACTATCTGAAACCACTTTTAAAAGCTCTTCCGCCCTGGTTTTTTCATCTGGTTTTAACGTGCGCCATAACTTTTCAATATCTTCAATCGTCGCAAAGTTGGACATTCTTTTTTCTCACCACCTGCTTTTTCTGGGGCGGCGGTGTAGGGGCCGACTCTACTGGCTCCCAGTCACCACCACTCAAACGGCTTTTGATATCAATTACACATCCTGTTTTTCTATTTCGGTACTTCATTATGCGCCCTCAGGGGTTACAATGCGGCCGAAAGAGGCCGGAATCAGGATTCCCCATCCAACATACACTTCGCCGCGGATATAAACCTGGTTAGAACCCTTTAAGTCCACGCCCGAGTTATCCGGATCTCCATAAGGAATCACTTCAATCGGAACCTCTTTAGCATAACCCCACTTAAATGCATTCTGAAAATCTCCGAGAATGGCCTGATCCTTAGAAGTTCCGAATGATACCGTATTGTTTACATCAATTGCCAGTCCATTCAGGGAACTCGGATTGCCTCCCCAGGCCAGTTCTGGATACAGACGAACTCCGTTTGCCTTCAGCCTGGCCAGCGCGGAACTGAATGCCGGTGACATAGCCATCCCAGTTACGGAACCGTCTGCGGCCTGAATGGCTGTTACGGCTGCGTCAACATTATCGTCTGCCGAAGCTGCTACATAATCAATTGTCTGTGTTACGGCTGCATCGAAGTGATTGTTTCCGACCACGGAAGATGCAGTTCCAGTTCGTGGATTAAATCCATGCATGGCCGCAATGTCGAGTCCTCGTGCAACTTTCTTTGAAAACCCATCCGAAAACGCCTGAAGATACCCAAGCTGTATTTCTTCTGCCGCATACATGAACTCGTCCGAAACCCTCGTACCATATTCAAATTTAATCGGGATAATGGTTACAGGTTCCACTGTGGCTCCACCATTGGTTTTTTTACCGTTCTCTGCCACGATATCGACCTCTTTGTCTAACGTAAATGTAAATTCTGTTTTACCATTAAACGGTATTGGTTCCTGATTGGAAAGAGCTGCCAAGGAAGATTTCCCCTTTACCTTGTTGAACATTTCAGAAACCAGTTCTGCCGGGAATAAGCTTCCCTTTGTTAAAATACTTGCCATCTTCTATTCTCCTTTCATGTTATCCAGCATTGATTTAAAAGCTGCTGTCTTTGTGTCTGCCGCCGGCGGCTCAGTGCTTTTAAGCGGTGGCACTTTATGTGCCTGGCTTCCCATAATTTTAATCAGTCCCTCCGCATCTTTCCTGAGTGCCTCTTCATTCTCCCCCGTTAATCGGTCTGCAAGCTCGTAGGGAATCCCTACCTCATGGGCGATTCTCATTTTTACCGAGTTGGCCTCGTAGCCCTTAATTGCTTTTTCTTTCTCTGCTGCCTCTTCCGGAGTTAAGTAGCCTTTATACTTTTCTTTTTCTGCTGCCGGTGAGAGATAGCCTTCATATTTCTTTTTCTCATCCTCTGGCGACAGATATCCGGCATATTCTTTTTTCACCGTCTCTCTTTCGCGTTTCAATCTCTCTCCGATTGCTTTGTCGAAATCCTCCTGCGTTGTAATTGGTGTAAATTCTGCCATTTTTTTCTCCTTTCCCCACTTCCCGGTGGTATCGGTAATCTTATACTAAAAAAGCAGCCTGTAAAGAGCTGCTATATCAGTAACTAATTCTCTGTTTCTTTTTTTCTTTACTTTCCCGGCACATCCAGTACGCCAGGATAACACTATCCAACAAGGCAATTTCAACCCCTTCTTTTTGGGCGCGATAGCCGAATCCTCCATTGGTCCCAATTGCCCGTTTTTCGCAATTAGTTGCTGCCTGGGCCAACGATGGCTGACCCATATGACAGATGGTCTTTTCAAGCCCCAGTTCAAACGCCGCATTTGCGACTATGATCTGTTTTACTGTTGGCAGCACAGGTACTTTCAGTCTCGCTTCCTTCATATCCTCTTCTAAGATTTTCTGACCATTTGCGCCGTCAATCGCAACTCCTCCGATAGCGGGTGAAGCCTTTAGAAATTCAATAATCCAGGCATTCCCTGCCCGAATCGGCCGGCAGTCAATTGATTCAACAAAAATTCTTCCGTCTTCAGTCTTTACGGCAATAGACATAGCCGCATTTGTTCCATTCACGCCGTATTTAATTCCAACAAATAATTGTCCTTTAAAGACTGGCAGCTTTGAAAGCCGGAGTGCATCCCATTCATTCCTGCTGATGGCTGATTTTTGATTATATTTAAGCCACAGCCCCAATCTTTGGATATTAAAATCGATATCATCGGTTGTAATCTCTGCCCGAATCTTTCTTTCTGTTAAAATCGTCCCCAGGGAAGGATTGGTTTCGTACCATGATTCCACGTCTCCCGGTTCATGCTGTTCCTCGACAGACCATTCAGCCCACCCGGAATCAAAACCATTTCCAGAAAGCACCGTATCCCGGTATTTTACAAACACAGTTCCGGCCGACACCACGGTTGGAGGCGTTCCAAGCATAATCGTCTGCGGATTGAGGCTGTCTGATACAACGTATTTCAGTGTCGTTTCCTGCGCTTCCGTGTACTCCTGCGCTTCATCGATTATAAGAAGGTCATAGCCTTCCCCCAGGCCCCCGCTTGACGTCCTGGTTCGAAACTCAATTACACCTCCGTCTGATGCATATAAATGCTCTTTTCCGAATGCTTTAAACGATGACTCGATTTCAATTCCAGCTTTAGAACACATTCGATCCAGACGTTCCCATACCGAATGCGAGGTTGTCGCCCGATGGGCCGTATAAAGAATGCGTTCTCCGTTTTTCAACCCCCACAGGCAGCGGCCCAGAACGTTTTCACTTTTACCATTTCTTCGTGGCACGGAGTAGCCATATTTTTGATGTACCCACAGGCCGTCTTCGTTTGTCGCCATGATGTCGCATGCTAAAAGCTGCTGCCATTCCAGCAGGTCATTCCCTGTTGCATGATATAATTCAATCGCTTCCGGCCCTTTTGTCTGGATGTAAGGAAGAATTACGGATTGAGTGGGTGTCTGGCGGCCCATTCTGACATCTGCCATGACATCCCCTCCTTAATCATAATTATTCATCGGTGTATTTTGGGATGGGCCAATCTCTGAGCCTCACGGCTTAATCCATTCTCCCGCATTACCCGCTGCTGCCTGGCTTCCGGTGATTCTTTTTTCTCCTGGCTAATACCAATTTTCTTTCTTGCCTCTATTTTTTCACGTTCCTGCCATCTTTTTGTGTGAACATTCTGTATGTCCTTCCCTTTATCCGGATCATAAGTAACGATGCATCTGCATCGCTCATGACGCCTGTAAATATCCTTCCGTATGTTTGGATATGAATAGGTTCCCGAGAGCTTTTCGCACCACTCACAGCACTTTCCTACTGTCGTTCTAATAATCTTTGGTCGCATTCCTGCTGCCCCCTGAAACTCCACGTTCTCTCGGATGAAATCGTCCACAATGCTTTGGGAAAAATTTACGATTGGCTCATCCAGAACCCATGCCACATCATTATAGTCTTCTGCATTTGATACCTTCTCAATAAGCCCTTTTATTCGGTCCTCGTTCAATTCCGGCTTGATTGCTTTTATCCCTATTCCAGCGCGCTTGTTCAAATCTTCCTGGATTTTTGCAGTAACTTCGGTGATTAATTCATGATTGTGCTGCAATGTCTCCGGAATAATCCGGCTTGCAATATTGTAATACATGCGCCCATCGGGAAGGATGTCGGCACTTAAATGATTTTTAAATGCTTCCGCCAGGCTTTCACCAATTTCTATTGCAAATTCATTTGCTTCCTGGTATGTAGCAGTTCCGTCTCGGATCCTTTCGTACAAAACCGCTATCTTTTTATTTTTCTCGATGGCTGCCTTAAAAGCTTTTTCGATTTTTGAAAGCAGCTCCGG
>NZ_KE992957.1 GCF_000466485.1 [Clostridium] symbiosum ATCC 14940
TTTTCAGCACACCCCAACATTCAGTATAGAACCTCTTTTTTTTGCTTGACTGGGGCCGCGGGGAATGATAGGATAAGTACCGTGAGTTTTTTGAAACGACACCGTATATAGATGGATACGGGATGAAATGTCTACATATAGTTATAAACCGTAATTTCAGCGGAATAAAAGGCCCGGCAGCGGGACGGGAGCAGGACAACAGATAAAAGGAGAGCAGGATGACGGGTTCAGAGATCAAGGTAATCAAAAAAGACGGGACAAGGGAAGATTTTAATATCCAGAAAGTGGTAGTGGCGGTTCATAAGTCGGCGGAGAGGGCAATGATCCGGTTTTCTCAGGACGAGATCACATTTATCTGCCGGTTTGTGGAGGAAAAGGTGGAGAAGCTCGAGGATAACCGGATCCCGATCTTCCAGATGCATAATCTGGTGGAGGGAGCGCTTGAACGGGTGAATCCGGCGGTTGCCAAGAGCTACCGGGATTACCGCAATTACAAACAGGATTTTGTACAGATGCTGGATGATGTATATAAGAAAAGCCAGTCTATCATGTATATCGGAGATAAGGAGAACAGCAATACCGACAGCGCCCTGGTCTCAACGAAACGGAGCCTGATTTTCAATGAACTGAATAAATCGCTTTACCAGAAGTTCTTTATGACGGTGGAGGAACTGCAGGCCTGCCGCGACGGATATCTTTACATCCATGACATGTCGGCGCGGCGCGATACGATGAACTGCTGTCTTTTCGATGTCAGAAACGTGCTGAGCGGCGGCTTTGAGATGGGGAACCTCTGGTATAATGAACCGAAGACTCTCGATGTGGCGTTCGATGTAATCGGCGATATCGTCCTGAGCGCCGCCAGTCAGCAGTACGGCGGTTTTACGGTGCCAAACGTGGAGGAAATCCTGGCTCCCTATGCGGAAAAGTCTTATGGGAAATACGTGGAAAAATACAGGGGCCTGGGACTTGATTGCCGGAAGGCGGAGGATGTGGCCATGGCCGATATCAAACGCGATATGGAACAGGGCTTCCAGGGATGGGAATATAAATTTAATTCTGTTTCCTCCAGCCGCGGCGATTATCCTTTTATCACAATGACCGCAGGGACGGGCAGAAGCCGTTTTGCAAAAATGGCGACAATCACGATGCTGGAGGTACGTAAAAAGGGTGAGGGCAGGGCCGGCTGCAAAAAACCGGTCCTGTTCCCGAAACTGGTATTTCTGTATGATGAAAACCTGCATGGGCCGGGAGGGGAGCTGGAGGATGTATTTGAAGCCGGTCTGAGCTGTTCTGCAAAAACCATGTATCCGGACTGGCTCTCTCTGACCGGGGAGGGATATATTGCCGGCATATATAAAAAATACGGAAAAATTATTTCACCAATGGGCTGCCGGGCATTTTTATCCCCCTGGTTTGAGAGGGGCGGCATGACCCCGGCCGATGATAAGGATGAGCCGGTGTTTGTGGGCCGTTTTAATATCGGCGTGGTCAGCCTGCATCTTCCAATGATTCTTGCAAAGGCAAGGCAGGAGAGCCGCAGCTTTTATGAGGTGCTTGATTATTATCTGGAGCTGATCCGGAAAATTCATATCCGGACTTATGCTTATCTGGGCGAGATGAGGGCCTCCACCAACCCGCTGGCCTACTGCGAAGGCGGATTTTACGGAGGCCGTCTGGGTCTGCATGACAAGATAAAACCGCTCCTTAAGACGGCAACGGCTTCCTTTGGAATTACTGCATTTAACGAGCTGCAGCAGCTCTATAACGGGAAGTCTCTGGTGGAGGACGGCAGCTTTGCACTGGAGGTTTTGGAACATATTAATGAGAAGGTGGAGGAATTTAAGAAGGCCGACGGCAACCTGTATGCAATTTATGCGACGCCGGCCGAGAACCTCTGCGGGCTTCAGGTGAAGCAATTCCGTAAAAAATACGGTATCATTGAAAATGTTTCCGACAGGGAGTATGTCAGCAATGGTTTCCACTGCCATGTGACGGAGGATATCTCCCCGATTCAGAAGCAGAATCTGGAATATCGTTTCTGGGAGCTGTCAAACGGAGGAAAAATCCAGTATGTAAAATATCCGATCGACTATAACCTGGAAGCGGTGAGGACACTGGTGCGCCGTGCGATGGAGATGGGATTTTATGAGGGAGTCAATCTTTCTCTTTCCTACTGTGACGACTGCGGCCATTCCGAGCTGGATATGGATGTCTGCCCGGCCTGCGGCAGCAGCAATCTGACGAAAATAGACAGGATGAACGGGTACCTCAGTTATTCCCGTGTAAAAGGGGATACACGCTTAAATGAGGCGAAAATGGCGGAGATAGCGGAACGGAAATCCATGTAGCCGACGGGCGGGATAACGGAACTGACAGATTGGAGTAGAGAAATGCATTATCATAATATTACAAAAGACGATATGCTCAATGGGGACGGCCTTCGGGTTGTCCTCTGGACCGCAGGCTGCAAACACGGCTGCAAGGGCTGCCATAACCCGGTTACCTGGGATGCGGACGGGGGAATACCTTTTGATGAAGCAGCGTGGCAGGAGATTGCAAAGGAGCTTGAGAAAGGCTATGTTTCAGGGATTACATTCAGCGGAGGGGACCCGCTCTATCCCGGAAACCGTGAAGAGACGGGAAGGCTTATCAGGAAAGTGAAGCAGGAGTTTCCGGACAAAACCATATGGCTCTATACGGGATATACCTGGGAAGAGATAAACGATCTTCCATATATCGGCCTTATAGACGTTCTGGTAGACGGCCGGTTTGAGGAAGAGCTGGCGGACAGCTCACTGAAATGGAAAGGAAGTTCAAATCAGCGCGTAATCCGCGTAAAGAAAAGCATGGAGGCAAAGAGAGTGATTCTTCATCAGGAATAAACGGAAACGGCAGTGTGCACTGGCCGGGGAAGGCTTTGTGAAGGGCACCGTTGATTTATACCGGTATCAATGATATACTTATTTCGACATAATTCCTGAAAAAGGGGAGCGGAACGGAAAGTATATAAAAGGGAGAATGCCGGCAGATGGATAACGGAAATATAATCAGAGAAACAATACAGGAGTTTTGCCACAGATGGTTTGAATTGCGGGACCCGGAGGGAGCAGCCCGTTTTTTGACGGAAGATATTGATTTTGTGGGAACCGGTAACAATGAGTTTGCCAGGGGAATTGATGAGATGAGGGAATATCTTCATCAGGATATCAGAGAGATACCGGAACCGTTTGTCTGTGAATGGTCCGCCATTTATGAGCAGGCGGTTACAGAGAATGTGTATAATCTGTCGGTAAACATGAGTTTGAAGAATTCGACTTACGGCTGGTTTCTGCGGGGCTTTTTCACAATGGTCAGGGAAGAATCCGGCTGGCGGATCAAGAGCCTTCATTTTGCCGAGCCGGGCAGCAGCCAGAGGGAGGGAGAGCATTATCCTCTGACGCTTGTGGTGGAAAGCATTGCCAGACAGAGGCAGGAACTGCTGAACGAGTCCGTACCCGGCGGAATGATGGGGGGATATATCGGCGAGGGATTCCCCTTTTATTTTATCAATAAGCAGATGTTAAACTATCTCGGCTACGAAAGTGAGGAGGAGTTTGTCGAAGATATCGGCGGACTGGTGTCCAACTGTATGCATCCGGGAGACAGGCGGAGAGTCGATGAAGAGGTCGAGTCCCAGATCAGAGAGAATGACCGGTATGTGGTGGAATACCGGATGAAGAAAAAGGACGGCTCTTATATCTGGGTTCACGATCTGGGAAGAGTGGTGACTGCGGAGGACGGCCGTCTTGCCATCTCCTCGGTTTGCCTTGATATAACGGTACAGAAACACGCACAGCAGGAGGTAATGAACCTTTATAACAATATACCCGGCGCTGTCTTCCGCTGCTGCTTTGACCCGGATTACTCAGTCATTGACGCGAATGACGGCCTATTTGAATATATAGGTTATACCCGGGAAGAGTTTGCCGCCATGGGGAACCGGATGTCGGCAGTCATTCATCCGGAGGATCTGGCCGTGATGGCTGACAAACTGAGCAGCCAGCTGCTGCACGGAAATACGATACATAATGAAAACCGGCTTGTCTGCAAGGACGGAAGCGTGAAATGGGTGTCGGTCAAAGCCCAGCTGTTCTCCGAACTGCAGGGTGAGAGACATTTCTATTGCGTCTGCCTCGATATTACCGAGGAAAAACAGCTTCAGAAGCATGTGAGAGAGCTTTACGAAAAGGAGCTGTCTTATTTTGCAGAGATTTCTTCAGTGGGAGGCTGTCTTCAGGGCCGCCTGAATGTCAGCAAAAACCGGGTGGAGAATTATCTTTCAAGCACTGCGGTGCCTATCGCAGGGATTGGTGAAACCTACGATGAGATTATAGAAAATCTGGCGGCATCAGCGGTGGACGCGGAATATGGAAGGAATATTCTTTGCGCGCTGAACCGGAAGAAGGTATTGGCGGATTATGCGGCGGGAAAGGTTAATTACAGCTTTGAGTTCCTCCGCAGGAACGAAGCAGGGGAATTGTTCTGGGGGAGTACCGGATTCAGCTCCTGCCTGCATCCCGAAACTGGAGATGTCATTGCATTTTTTTATACTAAAGATATCACGGAGGCAAAACTCCAGGAGCAGCTTTTAGGTACAATCGCTTCCCTGGATTATGATGCCATTGTAGAGGTTGATATGGTTAAAGGCAGTCGGCGGATTATCAACTTCAAACATGGGCTGACCAATACGGTCTCCGAAAAGGGCGAATACCTGGAGGCGCTCCGGAATGTAGCGGACCGGTGCATGGATGAAGCGGCGCGGGAAGAGTATCTGGCCAAGATGAATTTTACTTACATGAAAGAACAGCTTGAAAATCAGGATTCCTACAGCTTTGTACTCGAATTGAAAGAGGACGACGGATCGGTGCGGGTTAAACGATATCAGGTGTTTTATATCAGCAAAGAGCTGGGAAGAGTATGTATCACGCGTACCGATGTGACGGACGTCGCGCGGCGGGAACAGAGGCAGAAGGAGGAGCTTGCTTCCGCGCTGATTGCCGCTGAACAGGCCAATGCGGCAAAGTCGGACTTTCTTTCCCGCATGAGCCATGAAATCAGGACGCCGATGAACGCCATCATCGGCATGACTGCCATTGCGGCCCAGGCGCTGGGAAATGACGAGCAGGTGGCGGACTGTATTTCTAAAATCGGGATTTCATCCAGATTCCTTCTTTCCCTGATCAATGATATCCTGGACATGAGCCGGATTGAAAGCGGGAAAATGCTCCTGAAGAATGACAAGATTCCGACGGAGGAATTTTTGAACGGAATAAATTCCATCTGCTATTCCCAGGCTGCGGTAAAAGATGTGGAATATGAATGCATTGTGGATCCGGTGCTGGACGATTATTATATCGGCGACGCAATGAAACTCCAGCAGGTGCTTATCAACATTCTGGGAAATGCAATCAAGTTTACCAGAGAGGGCGGAAAAGTCACATTTTCCGCAGCCGTTAAAAGGAAAATGAAAAATGATGCGGTGATCCGCTTTGTAATCAATGATACGGGGATTGGAATGGATGAAGATTATTTACCTCACATATTCGATCCGTTTTCCCAGGAATCCACGGGTACAACGTCGCTGTACGGCGGAACCGGGCTCGGACTTGCCATTTCAAAAAGCATCGTGGATCTCATGGATGGAAAAATCACCGTGCGCTCCATCAAGGGACTCGGAACAGAGTTTACCGTGGATGTCAAGCTGGGAATTACCGAGGATGAAAAGCTCCGGCACCGCCAGAAAAAACATGAATGCCATTTCTCCAGCCTGAAGGCGCTGGTCGTGGATGATGATGTGGCTGTCTGTGAGAGCGCTATCGTGACGCTTAAGGAAATCGGAGTGACCGCCGAGTGGGTGGACAGCGGACAAAAGGCTGTGGAGAGGGTGAAAACCCTCCTCGAAAATAAGAAATATTATGACATGATTTTAATCGACTGGAAAATGCCGGGGATGGACGGCATCGAGACGGCCCGCCGGATCCGGGGAATTGTCGGTCCCGATGTTACCATCATTATCATAACGGCCTATGACTGGAGCGCAATCGAACAGGAAGCTAAGATGGCGGGAGTGAATCTGCTGATGAGCAAGCCCATGTTCAAGTCATCCCTGGTCTCTGCCTTTACCAAGGCCCTGGGAGAGAAGGAGGAGCAGGTCTGCCGGGAGGAAGAAAAGACGGAATATAATTTTGCCGGGAAACGCGTGCTGCTGGCAGAGGATAACGCCATCAACACAGAGGTAGCGGTCATGCTGCTGGAAAACAAGGGCTTTTTTGTGGAAACGGCAGAGAACGGGCTTCGCGCAATGGAGCTTTACAGCAAATCCCCGGAGGGCTATTATGATGCAATCCTTATGGATATCAGGATGCCGCTGATGGACGGACTGACTGCGGCGGTGAGCATCCGCCATCTCAGCAATTCCGATGCGGCGTATATTCCGATTATCGCAATGACGGCAAATGCCTTTGATGAAGATATAGAAAAGAGTAAAGTGGCGGGAATGAATGCACATCTTGCAAAACCTATCGACCCGGACCGCCTGTACCAGACACTGTATAAATTCATATTTGAGAAGGAGGAGGACGTGACGGTAAATGCTGCCGAACTGTTACGCTGAAATGCCTTCTGAATGTGGATTTGTTAAGTGAAGTTAAGAAAACGATAAACAAATGTTTGATATACGGGCTTTTCCTTTATCATATCCTTAACGGATAAGTGGTGTAATATTCTGTAGCTTTTTGTAGTGGCGGGAGAAAAATGATTACATCAAACGTAAGTGAGAAGGAGGAGTTAGTATGATGACTATTCAGCTTGACATGTATCAGGCCTGTGCGTTGGGGGCACTTGTCTATTGTCTGGGAAGGTTTATGGTAAAGAAGCTGGGGTTTCTCAGCAAGTACTGTATACCGGCACCGGTAGCGGGAGGAATTGTATTTGCACTGTTACATTTGGCGCTTTACGGGGCGGGAGTCCTGGAGTTCTCATTTGACACAACGATTCAGACGATCCTGATGACCGTATTCTTCTGTAGTGTAGGATTTACCGCTTGTTTCCGGCTTTTGAAAAAGGGCGGCATTCAGGTATTCATATTCCTGGCATTATCGGTTGGAATGTGTATTATCCAGGATGCGGTAGGAAGCGGACTGGCAGCCGCATTTGGTTTGGATCCGCTTTTAGGTCTTTGTATGGGATCCATGCCGCTGGTAGGCGGACATGGCACTTCAGGTTCTTTCGGGCCTCTTCTGGAAGAGACCTATGGCGTATCAGGAGCGCTTACGGTCGCGCTGGCAGCAGCTACATATGGCCTTGTATCAGGAAGTATGATGGGCGGCCCGATTGCAAGGGCGCGTGTTGAGAAGCTTGGCCTTAAATCAACGGCAAAGGCAGAAGGCAACGCAGTGGATGAGGCTGCATCTCCCATCGACGGACAGAAATTTACCAATGCCGCCGCATTTTTGGCAGTTGCAATCGGTATCGGTACGATTATCTTTACTTTCTTTAAAAATGTTGGACTTACAATGCCTGCTTATATCGGAGCAATGCTCTGTGCGGCGGCGATCCGTAATATATGGGATGCGAAGAACACCGACCTTCCGATGGAAGAAATCGATGCGCTGGGCGGTCTCTCCCTGAACCTGTATCTGGCGATGGCGATGATGAACCTGAAGCTGTGGCAGTTAGCCGCGCTGGCTCTTCCGATGATTGTCATCCTGCTTGTTCAGACCGTGGTAATGTTCCTGTATGCCAACTATGCGGTATTTAATATCATGGGCCGCGATTATGAGGCCGCGGCTATGACAACTGCGTTCTGCGGTTTCGGCATGGGTGCTACGCCGAACGCGATGGCAAATATGAGGGCGCTTCAGGAAAAATATGGTCCGGCGCCGAGAGCATTCTTCATCGTGCCGCTCGTAGGCAGCCTGTTTGTCGACTTCTTTAACTCGATGGTGCTTACAACCTTCATGAATGTTCTTTAAGCTGAAGAGAGGTGACTCGTCCGGAACGGACCGGGAAATTGTCTCAGCCTTGAAAATTAAACCAGATTTACTCTGTAAGACCGGCATGTCCTGCCGGTCTTATTTCAGTTGAAGGCGGTGGCCTGTGCGCGGAATACAGCCGTGTGAACGGTAATGAGGCGTTCCCGCCTGCTTAACTAAAACCGGAAAAACTTTACCGCAGTCCAAAAGAATGATATAATTGATCTGCACTGCAGAGAAAAGGAGACAGAAAAAATGAGAATTAGAATTAAATACTTTACCGACAAAATAGAAAAACTCGATTATATAGCAGGAAAATCCGACTGGATTGATCTCAGGGCGGCTGAGGAGGTAGAATTAAAAAAGGGAGAATTTGCCCTGATTCCTCTCGGGGTGGCCATGGAGCTTCCGCGGGGATACGAGGCCCACGTTGTTCCGAGGAGCAGCACCTTTAAAAACTTTGGAATTATCCAGACGAACCATATGGGAGTGATCGATGAGACTTACTGCGGTGACAATGACCAGTGGTTTTTCCCGGCTTACGCCCTGAGAGACACGGTGATACATACAGGCGACCGGATCTGCCAGTTCCGTATCATGGAACATCAGCCGGCAATTGAATTTGAGGAAGCGCCGGAACTGGGACATGAGGACAGAGGCGGACACGGAAGCACCGGCAGGAGCTGACAGGCAGCGGCGCATCCCCGGTCAGATGGGAGAGGGAGCCGCCGTTTAGAAATTTAAGAGGTACGGACGAATGAGAATACGAGCAGCGATGGTTCTTACAGTGGTGATTACGGCATCTGCCCTGATACTGGGCGGCTGCGGGGAATCAAAGGCGGCGAAAGAGGCCAGGCTTAAAGGAATTGAACAGGTAAAAAATGAAGATTATGCGTCCGCAGTGGAATCCTTCGATCTGGCGCTCAAAGAAGCGGACGGAGTAGTAAATGCCTTTGAACTGGATATACTGAAATACAGGGGCGAAGCTGAATTTATGCTGGAGGATTACGAGGCCGCGGCGCATACGTACGGCATCCTTGCGGATGTGGACGGAAAAGAACCGGAGTATCTGTATTATAAAGCCGCTTCCGAGGCCATGGCCGGAAATCCCGACACGGCAGTGGAGGATTATGCAAAAGCAGCCGAGGCGGCGAAAGACAGGAAAGAAGCTCCGGCCGGAGCGGCGGTGGCAGTCTCTTCCATAGCGGATGCATACAGAACGGCCGGTAATTATGACGGAGCCGTCGGGTTTTGCAGCCAGGCGATTGAGAGCGGCATATCCGGGCCGGAAATATATAATCAGATGGGACTCTGCATGATGGCGGCAGAACGGTTTGATGAGGCGGTTTCTTGTTTTGAGCAGGGAATAGCGCTGGGGGATGGCGAACAGGTTCAGCAGATGATGTACAACATGGGCGCGGTCTATGAGAAAAGAGGAGATTTTGGAAAAGCTCTGGAAACGTTCAGAAACTATGTATCAAAGTACGGTTCCACGCCGGAGCTGGAAAAAGAGATTGCATTTTTGGAGAGCCGTTAGGGAAAACGTGATATTTTGCACGGCTCAGGGTTACAGGAGGTAGCATGGCGGAACTGATTGATTTAAAAGAGCTGGAGGAGCGCGTGATTCTGATTGCGGTCAGCACCTCCGACGAGGATGATACAAGACAGTCCCTGGATGAGCTTGAGGAACTGGCCGATACGGCAGGAGCGGTGACGGTGGACAAGATAGTCCAGAACAGGGAGAGGATTCATCCGGGAACCTATCTGGGTAAAGGAAAAATAGAAGAGGTCAGGGAGCGCGTCTTTGAGCTGGGCGCCACCGGGGTGATTTGTGACGATGAACTTTCCCCGGCACAGCTGCGCAACCTGGAAAATGCCCTGGATACCAAGGTTATGGACAGGACCATGGTAATTCTGGATATTTTTGCGTCCCACGCCGTGACGAGCGAAGGTAAGATACAGGTAGAGCTGGCGCAGCTTAAATACAGGGCTGCCCGACTGGTGGGTCTTAGAAATTCCCTGTCCCGTCTGGGCGGCGGAATCGGAACAAGGGGGCCTGGTGAGAAAAAACTGGAGGTGGACCGCCGTCTGATTCACGACAGGATTGGCCAGCTGAAAGCAGAGCTTTTGGAAGTGAAGCGCCACCGTGAGGTCGCGAGAAAGCAGAGGGATCGGAATTATACGTTATCTGCCGCTATTGTCGGGTATACGAATGCGGGCAAATCGACGCTCCTTAATAAACTGACGGGGGCCGGAATCCTGGCGGAAGATAAGCTCTTTGCCACACTGGATCCAACCACAAGGGGAATGGAACTTCCCAGCGGACAGAAGATTCTTCTGACCGACACGGTCGGTTTCATCAGAAAGCTTCCCCACCACCTGATAGAAGCGTTCAGAAGTACGCTTGAGGAGGCCCGGTACAGCGATATCATCCTTCATGTGGTGGACTGTGTAAGCCCTCAGATGGATTCCCAGATCCATATTGTATATGAGACGCTGCGTAAGCTGGAGATTAAAGATAAAACAATTGTGACTGTTTTCAATAAAATCGACTGCCTGGAGCAGGAGGTAATTTTAAAAGATCTGCAGTCGGATTATCAGGTGAAGATTTCCGCCAGAACGGGCGAGGGCCTGGAAGAACTTACGGAAATTCTGGAGACGATTCTCCGGGGGCGTAAGATTTTTCTGGAAAAATTGTACACCTATAAGGATGCCGGGAAAATTCAGACAATCCGGAAATTCGGCCAGCTTCTCTCGGAGGAGTACCGGGATGACGGGATCCTGGTCACGGCATATGTGCCTACAGAGCTTTACGCCGGACTTATGGCTGAGGCCTGAGTATATGGAGATTTAACTGAGGTTGGAGGACGCGTC
>NZ_KE992958.1 GCF_000466485.1 [Clostridium] symbiosum ATCC 14940
GTGCTCCGCAGACTATATCTTCTCCGCAGTCCCAACTCACAACAATCTCCCCCCCCGGGACGAAAGACTCATAAAACCATCCCGCCGCCCCGTCCGCTGGCCTGCGGCGGCGTCCTCACCTGCTTAACTAAATCTCCACAGAAAGGAACCCCATGGAAAAATATCTCTCAATCGGTGAAGTTTCACGCTTACTGGACATCCCTGAGTCCACACTCCGCTTCTGGCAGGACAAAGGAATTTTCTCTGTTGAAAAGGGCGAAAATAATTACAGGCAGTACACGGTCTATGATTTGACCAATATCGCAGAGATTGCCTTCTACCGCAACCTTGGAATGCCCGTCCGGCAGATGGGACGTTTTAATCAGTTCTGTCTTGAAGATTATGACAAGGTTCTCGGTTCCGTCAAAGACACACTGCAGGCCAAAATAGAAATGTATACCGCCATGTATGAATCTGCCTGTCTGAAAAGCGAACATATCAAAAGCATACAATACTTGAAAACCGTAGACTATACGTACGAAAAAGTTCCCTTCGGCACTCTTGTCCGCTTTGAATACAGCGACCGTGAGCAATTGATCCGGTATACACAAAATCCCTCTCTTTACGTTCGTCTGATGGATTCCCGCGATCCGGAGCATGATAAGAACGACATCCGGGGAATTATTGTTTCTTCCGTCCGGGAACATGATACGCTGATTTGGCAGAAAAAGAAAGACAGTCTCTATGCCGTCTTTCTGATTGAGGAAATCGCTTCCGAAAATTATGTAAACGATATATCCAAAAAGCTCGGCACACTTCAGAAAAAACATAAGACAGGGATTCTCCTGGCCAATTTCCTGCTGGGAGAAACTGTGGATGGAAAGCGGATTGATTATCTCAAAGCATACGTTGAGATTCTTGATTCTTGATTCCTGATTTATAATCTCCACGACGGCGTGATTTTTGAACGATAACCCGCACGCTCCGCGAACATGTCACCGTTTTCAAGCAAAAAGGCATGCACTGTTCTGCCGCAGCAGTCAGTGCATACCTCATATTCAGGTCATTCTCTATGTCAGTTAAATTTTCTAGTATATAATCTTGTAGTTGTCAGATCCCTCGCCGTTGATTACGTAATATGCGGTATTTTCTTCCGGTTTTACATAAATTTCAACAGTCTTGATATCTGTCTCTTTGTGTCCTGCTGCCACATAAGCTTTTTTAGCCGCTGCGACAAGTTTTTCCACTTCTGCTTCTTTTCCTGCGTACTGTACATATACGGCAGTTTTAATTTCTTTCTTCACAGGAGCTTTTTTAGCAGGAGCTTTTTTAGCCGGAGCTTCTTTCTTGGGTGCAGCCTCTTTCTTCGGCGCAGCCGCCTTCTTTGGTGCAGCCGTCTTCTTCGGTGCAGCTTCCTTCTTTGGTTCTTCAGCCTTTACTTCCGGTGTCTTCACAATTTCTTTCACTTCCGGCGCAGCGGCTTCCGGTGCTGCTTCCTTTACCTCTGCTACAGGTTTTGCAGTCTCATTAACAACTGCCGCCTTTGTCTCAGTTTTCTTTGTTGCTGCCATCTACTTTTCCTCCTCAAATCAACTTATAAACAAACTTGCTCTGCTGCATTAATCTGCTGTTGTCGATTGAGGGAATTATAAGCCCAATTTTGCTTTTTGTCAACCTGGGAGAGCCTTCCATTCGACAGGCTTGTCCCCAAAAAGCCTTGAAAATACTGTATTTTTATGTCACTATCCGCGGACAGCTCCCGTATTTTTATTTAAATATTACTAAATAAATCTGCCAGAACCCTGTCAAAGTAACAATACCAACCAAAATTGGCGTAATGTAACGAATCGCTATAATCCAGAGCTTTTTCAGCTTAAACGGCACACCGTCCCTCTCTATTTCGCTGATCAGATACTCCGGATGCCATTTCCAGCCAACATAGTAACACATGGTGAGTCCTCCCAGAGGAAGCAGGATGTTGTCCGTAATGATTCCGAAAAAATCAAAAACACTGTATTTGAGAATTGTAATATCTCCCAATACGCCAAAAGAGAGCCCACTTGGAATCCCAACAAGGAAAATAGCGCTTCCGATTATAACCGTGGCTTTGCGCCGGGACCATCTGAGCGTGTCAATTGCAAATGAAACCGGAACCTCCAGAAGCGCTATCGCGCTTGTTACCGCCGCAAAGAATACAAGGGCAAAGAAAAGGAATGCAAAGATAGGGCCTCCTTTAATTTCTGAAAACACCATCGGCAGCGTGCCGAAAATCAGCCCCGGCCCCTGCTTCGGTTCAAGCTGGAACGAAAATACCGCCGGAAAAATAGCAATTCCGGCCAGAATGGCAATCGCCGTATCAAGTCCTGCGACTGAAAGACAGCTCTTCGGTATATTCTCCTTTTCGCTGAGATAGCTGCCGTAGGTAATTGTAATCCCCATGCACAGGCTGAGCGAATAAAATACCTGTCCCAAAGCTGCACTGACAGAACCCAGGCTGAATCCGGAACCCTCCGGTGAAAAAATGAATCGGAGTCCTTCCGATGCACCGGGAAGCGTGACACTTCTCACAATAATTACAATAAGGAGGACAAAAAGCAGAGGCATCATAAATTTGCTGGCCTTCTCTATCCCGCTGATGCCAAAGAAACATATGGCGGTTGTAATTGCCATAAACACAAAATGCCAAATTACAGGTTCATTGCTGCTGATAAACATGGTAAAATCGGCCGGAGCCGCTAAAGTCGTGCCATAACTGATAATATATTTTATGATCCATCCGCCGATTACGCTGTAATAACTCAGAATGACGAACGCCGCCATCACGCCGAAAATTCCAACGATTTTTGCATGAGGGTCGATATCGGCATAGGCCTGTACCGGATCATGGCGCGTCTTTCTGCCGAGAGACATCTCCGTCATCATTACGGGAAGTCCCAGAATCACAATAAAGAAAAGATAGGCTATTAAAAACGGAAAGCCTCCGTTCCGCCCCATCAGATACGGGAATTTCCACAGATTACCGAGACCGATAGCCGCTCCCGCCGTTGCCATGATAAAGCCGAGCCTGCTGGCCCACTGATTTTTCGCTTGCATAAATTATGTCCTCATACTTTCTCTGTTAATAGTATTTCCATGTCACCGGTGTCTCTTCTTAATAAAGATGAATACCAGTCCGCTGACCCCCATCAGAATCGGATAGAAGCAATATGGTATTATGTCAAAGGGAGTCAGGCCCGTCAGGCTGGCCGCCGCCAGAAGCTGGGCTCCGTATGGAATCAGCCCCTGTCCCATGGAGCTGAACATATCCAGAAGGGATGCCGCTCTCCTGGGCGTCACACCAAAATCACTGCTGATTTCTTTGGCGATCGGTCCGGCCATAACGATAGCAACCGTATTATTGGCCGTACACATATCTACCAGCAGGGACAGAGCGGCAATCCCCAGTTCCCCGCCTTTTTCGCTGCTGATTCGTTTTCTTATAAAAGACAGAACAAAATCTATTCCCCCGTATTCTTTAACGAGAGCCACAATGCAGGCTACAATCATGGAAATAACCGTGATATCATACATTCCCATAATTCCGTCTCCGACATGTACGAACATCTCAGCAGCTCCAAAAGCTCCTGTGGCAAGACCCACAATCAGCGACAGCACTGTCCCTGATATCAAAATTATGAATACATTGATTCCGGCCAGCGCGCCAATCAATACCACCAGGTAAGGAAGTACCTTGAATATATTATAGGACAAATCTTTCACAACATAATCAGTCTTTCCACCCAAAACGAGAAAAATAAGCACCGTCACAATCGCGGCCGGAAGCACAATCATGAAGTTTTCACGGAATTTATCCTTCATCTCACATCCCTGCGTTTTAACCGCAGCAATCGTCGTATCGGAGATCATGGACAGGTTGTCCCCAAACATGGCCCCGCCCACAACGGCCCCTGCACAAAGCGCCAGCGAAAAACCTGTTTTCTCGCTGATACCTACGGCAATCGGTGCGAGAGCCGTGATTGTCCCGACGGAAGTTCCCATTGAAATAGAAATAAAACAGCCAATGACAAAGAGTCCTGCAACAGCCATTCCGGAAGGCAGGATAGCCAGTCCCAGGGCCACCGTGCTCTCCACTCCGCCGGCCGCCTTAACCGAACCGGAAAAAGCGCCGGCCGCCAGGAAGATCAGGCACATGGTGATGATGTTCTCATCCCCCACTCCTGCAGCCGCCAGCCTGATTTTTTCGGCAAATTTCAGTTCACGGTTCTGTGCAAAGGCAACGACAAGCGCTATCAGAAATGCAACAATGGCAGGCATACTGTAAAAATCGCCTGTAATGAATCCCGATCCGAGAAAGATTAAAAGAAACACAATAATAGGAAGAAGCGCTGACGCCCTCCCCTTTTTTTCATTTTGACTCATGATGATCCCCCTGTTATTAGTATTAGATGATATATCTGCCATAACCAGACATTATAGTTCATTATTATATACGATTTTTGGATTTGTTTCAATATGGAGATTTAACTGAGGTTGGGAGGACGCG
>NZ_KE992959.1 GCF_000466485.1 [Clostridium] symbiosum ATCC 14940
AAAGTGCTTGACTTTTTATTAGCAGGCTTCCTTAAGTTCAGCCTGCCCCATTTTGTCATTTTTTTAAGGCTGGCAAGAGTAGTATTTTCCTTAATATTCATCATCAGGACAAGCCCCTGCTTCTTTCTGTCCTCCGGAACCAGACTGATCTTCCGTGCAATCGCATCTCCCGGACAGCGGATATCCGCCTGACGGCCGTCGATTTTAATCGTACCCGAAGTGCGCGGATCGGCTCCGAACACGGCCCGGACAAATTCTGTACGCCCCGCTCCAACCAGACCGGCAATTCCTAGAATTTCTCCCCGATGTACCTTAAGGCTGATATCCTGCAGTCTGTCCTTCGTTGAAAGATGTTCCACCTCCAATACCGGTTCTCCGATATCGGCTTTGGATTTGGGGTACATGTCCTTTAATTCCCGTCCGACCATCAGCCGGATCATGTCCTTAATTTCTACATCCTTTACCAAAGCCTTGCCTACATAACAGCCGTCCCGCAGTACTGTGATACAGTCGCAGATTTCTTTGATCTCAGCCAGTCGGTGCGATACATAGATTACGGCTACCTGCTGTCGCTTGAGCTCCCTGATTACGGCAAACAGATTGTCGATCTCCTTCTGAGTCAGCGGAGCCGTGGGCTCATCCATCACGATAATCCGCGCCTCCCTGGAGAGGGCCTTCGCAATCTCCACCATCTGCTGCTGCGCCACTGACAGGGAAGAGACCGGAATGCCCGGATCGATGTCGAGTCCGACTCTCTTCAAAAGAAACATACTGTCTTCACGGCATTTTTTCCAGTTAATCACCCCGCCCTTTTTCGTGGGCTGACGCCCCAGGAATATATTCTCAGCCACACTCAGATGGGGGAGGCTGCTGAATTCCTGATAGATGATGGAGATGCCCAGTTGTTCTGCCAGCCTTGGGGTCATGGACTCCACCTTTTTTCCGTCTATGTAGATGTCTCCTTCATCCTTCACGTAAGCTCCCGACAGGATTTTCAGCAGTGTGGATTTACCGGCACCGTTTTCTCCTAAAAGAGCGTGGATTTCTCCTCTTTTCACCTCTAAATTCACCTGCGAAAGCGCCTTCACGCCCGGAAATGATTTACTGATATTCACCATCCGCAGATAACTGTTGTCTTCCATTCGCTATTCCCTCCTTAAGCCCAATTTTGATACCACGGCCTCCAGCTCCTTCATCTTTTCCTTCGACGGCGGCACGATATCTCCCAATTGGTATTCTCTTCCTATATTCCGGTATTTCCCTCTTCCCAGCCGGTGATAGGGAAGGAGCTCGTACCGTTCCACTCCCGGCAGATGTTTCTTTATCCAGTCTGCCATCGCCGCAATATCTCCGGAGGTATCATTGATTCCAGGGATGACGGGCGTACGGACCGCCAGTTCAAGGCGATGGGTCCGGGCATACGCTGCAGCCCGCCTGATATTATCCAGAATAATCTGATTGCTGACCCCTGTATATTTGACATGCTTTTCCTCCGGCAGCAGCTTCATATCCATGAACAGAACATCCAAATAGGGAAGGCATGCCTGAATCTTGTCCCACTCTGCGAACATGCTGCTCTCCATCACCGTATGGAGTCCCCGTTCTTTCGCCGCCGTCAGAAGCTCCAGCAGAAATTCAGGCTGAGCCAGAGGTTCCCCGCCCGTCATGGTGACGCCTCCCCCGCTGCTTCTGTAGATCCCCTCGTCTCTCATCACTTCCTCCAGAACCATGTCTGCCGTCATAACCTCTCCCATAACCGTGAGCGCCTGTGCATAACATGCCTTCGTACAGCAAAAAGCGTTCTCCTGCTCTGCTCCTCTGCTGCACCGTCCTCGGCATATCTCATAATCCAGCCTGATCCATGGATCCGACGTATGTATGGCGCCGTGAGGGCAGTGTTCCACACAGCTTAAGCAGTGAATACATTTATCGCCGAATAAAGCCGGTTCCCGGCAGAACTCCTGTGATTCAGGGTTGCTGCACCACTGACAGGACAGGGGACATCCTTTAAAAAACACATTGGTCCGGATACCCGGCCCATCATGAAGGCTCCATCTCTGTATATCAAAAATGACTCCCTTTTTCTTTTCATCTGTCATACTTTTCCTCCCAAAGCCGCCTCCCTCATCAGGCGCGGACTAATGTAATACGGCGTCCCTTTAGCCGGAACTTAAGGGACGCCGCGTCAGAACATGTTTATAATTTATTCGATCATTACAGCCGTTCTTCCGTCCGCTCAATGATATCCTGCTGCACTTTCTTTTCCAGGTTTACAAAGTAAGCGGAGTATCCGGCCACCCTCACAATCAGATTCTGGTATTTGGCTGGGTCCTGCTGCGCCCTTAGAAGCGTCTCGCGGCTGACTACATTGAACTGCATCTGCATTCCTCCCAGTGAAAAATAATAATCACTTAAATTTACCAGCCGGTTCAGCCCCGCGTCTTCTGACAAATCCTGGGGAAGCAGTTTTAGATTATAAAGCGAACCCTCCGATAAAATCAGGTTATTGCATCTGGATACGGATCGCACTGCGGCGGTCGGCCCCTTCGTATCGGTACCTCTCATCGGCGACTGTCCGTCTGACAAGGACATCCCGCCCGGTCTTCCGTCCGGCAGCGCGCCAGTCAGGAGCCCGAAAGGCGTGTTGGATGAAACAGTGGTCGTAGACGCCTGGAATATTCCTCCGATGGGTCCCCTTCCGTACCTGGTATTCTTGTATTTCGGAAGTTCCTCACACACAGACTCAAGCACGCGGCTGACGATTTTGTCCACCTCCTCCACATCATTTCCATATTTGGGAACGTGAAGGCACATCTGCTGAATCTGCGGTCCTGTCGGGTTCGTCGTCAAATCTTCGAAATTAGTCAGCAGAGCATGCTTTAACTGTTTTCCGGTAATCATCTTATCGTCGAACACAAGCTTCTTAATAGCGTAAAGGCTGTTGCCCGTATTGGCGGTGCCGATTGTCTCATTACCGGTAAAATCATATTTGGCTCCGCCCCTCTTGATCGATTTGCCCCGCTCTAAAACAGTGAGGGTGCATCCCATCACAGAGGTAAGCGGTTCCTCCATATATTCTTCCCACAACCGGTCCGTCGTGTTATCCATCACCGCATGGATCCCGGCATAATAACGCATCTGGTCCTGAAACGCATCCCAGACCTCTTCGAAACTCTCGAAGCTCTCCAGATCCTTTCCATTCTGATTCTCATGCAGTGTCACACCGCTCGCCGGATCCTTCCCGTTATACAGGCTGACTTCCAGAATCTTGGCAAGACAGAACCATGCGGCGCCGGTCCGCCCCCCGCGAAGGCCTGCCACGCCTGGCTCGGCACAGCCGACAATGCAGTAATCCGACGCGTCTTTTCTGCTGTATCCCCGGTTCATCATGGCCGGTATATACAATTCATCATTCGCCACGGCCGGAAACCCGGTCCCGAGACGTATTGTCTCTGCAATCTTAAGCTTAAATTCCTCCGGTGTCTTCTTATGCCATCTTACATAATGGGACGGCTGCAGAGTCCTGGTGTTAGCGATGCAGTCCATAATGATGTAAGACAGCTCATTGGTAGCGTCTTCTCCGGTCTCCGGATCGATCCCGCCGGTCGTCAGATTCTGGAAAATCGGTTTTCCTCTGAAATACGCCGTATCATCCCAGGAACGCATCCGCTCCACGGTGGATAAGAGTACAAAGAAATTCTGGATCAGCTCCACTGCGGATTCTCTGGTGAGTCTTCCCTCCTCCACGTCCTTTCGGTAGTACGGAATCATCACCTGATCAAATCTTCCCGGGCTGATACCCTGGGCATTATCCTCTATCTGGATGCCAAACTGGACAAAGGTCATAAACTGCAGCGCCTCATGAAAGGTATCCGCCGGATGCTCCGGCACCTTTCCGCAGATCCTTGACAGCTCCCTGAGTTCCTCTGCCCGTTTAGCGTCCGGCTCTTGTTCAGCCAGCTCCGCCGCCAGATCCCGGTAGCGGTGGGCGTAATCTATCATCGCCTGGCATACAGTCTTAGCCGCCAGATAAAAGCGGTGCTTTTCGATTCCCTCCACAGTCCACATTTCCAGTTCTGCCATATGCTGATCACAAAGCCTGATAACCTCCTTCAGTCCATGTGTAAAAAGCCATGGCCATGGAGGCGTCAGATGACCGCAGCCGCCATGCATGAAATTCACGATATTGACGGCTCCCACGTCATCCTGCGCCGATATCGCTTCCGCCGGCAGATTCGCATAGAGACGGTCCTTATGGGTATTTCCCTTCCAGAACCGGATTATCTCCTCCAGCTCCGGCATATCCGATCGGCGGTATTCGATCCGGTCCGCCGGTCTCTCGTCCGGATAATAAGGCGATCCGCCGATAAATTCTTCCTCCAGGAAGTCCACCGCATATTCGGGAAACAGCGGGGCATAGTTAGGCCTGCTTGCCTGGTTTCCCGCTAAGAGGCTGCCCGGAAGGATATAGAGCGACATATGATTCAGTATTTCCTTCAGGGAAACCGCCCTCAGCTGTATAGGCAAAAGCGCACGGTTCTCCTGATATACCTTCGTTATGATCCTTCCGCGCTCCATACACATGCCGACCCGGGAGGCCCCCACATATTCATAGAGCCGGTCTATCCGCTCGGTCCGCTCCGGCTTCTGGCACATCTGATAATGTAAAGGTTCTTGTTCAATCGTATCGGTACTCATAAGTTTCCTCCTTACCACCCCTGAAACTCCGGTTCGTTGCAGTTCGTACTGTCAATCTTGTAGCAGGTGGGGCGCAGCCAGGTAAAACCGTCATCTGTCTCCGTTACTTCGATCGGCGTTCCCTTATACTGGATATTACTGTAATCTACACTCTCACCTTTCGCCAATTTATATGCCACTTCTACGGCTACCGCCTGCTCGTCCGGTTTAAACATAACCTCGTAATTGATTTTTCCAGCCCGGACCGCATCCAGCGCTTCCTTCTCACCGTCCACACTGATGATCTGAAATTCGCCCATGCGTCCGGCAGCCTCGACAGCCTGCAGTCCTCCCAGCGCCATCTCATCGTTCATATAATAAATCGCCTGAAAATCGCCTTCATTCGGGTATCTCTGAAGAATTGTCTCCGTCACTTCCATTCCTTTGGTCCGGTCAAAATCACCGTCTACCTTATAGATGACTTCAATGCTTGGCTCTTCCTCCAGCTTGGAATAATAAGCGCCGCCGCGGTCAATGGTGGATCCGGCTCCCGCCGTTCCCTCTACCACAACGACTTTACCCTTCGCATTACCTGCTCCGCCCAGCGCCTCTATCGTCTGCTCTGCCCCCTGTGTTCCGGAAAGCACCATATCCCAGGTGACATAACATTCCCAGGTAACATCCTGGCCCTGTTTTAAAATCCTGCGATCCACAATAATCAGAGGAATGCCCGCATCATTAATCTTCTTAATGGACGGAAGCATCGGATCCGATACGGCCGCCGTCAGAATGATGGCATCCACATTCTGGGCGATGAACGTATCAATTTGTGAAGCCTGTGTCGTCGCGTCATTCTTTCCATCTGCAAAAATCAGTTCACAGCCATCCAAACCGTCTGCTATCTCCTGCGCCCCCTGCATCAGAAGCTGATAGACCGGATGGTCAAAATATGCCATCGCCCATCCGATTGTAATCTTCTCACTCTTATCCCCGGCCGCCTTCACCGCCTCCGTGACAGCCTCCCCGGCAGCTGCCTTTGTATCACCCCCGGCCGCTTCCTGATTCGTCTCTGCCTGGGCCGCCCCGCCGCCCTGCGTACTGCATCCCATAAGCAGTCCCGCTGTCATGACTGCCGCTAAAAAGCATCCGGCCGTTCTCTTCCATGTTCTCATTTCCTTCATTCTCTTCATCGTATCGCTCCTTCTCCTTTTCATGGCTGAAACATATATCCGGCCGAACAGTTATATTGATCCATACTTCCGGCCGAACGGTTACTGATAATTATGCATAATTTTTGGTTGAGATTTTAAAATCTTTTATGTATTTTCTATAATGATTTTAACAATTACATCCGGGGGAGTAAATTCAATTTTATCTTCTGTTTTTTATACTTTTTTGACCTGGCCATACCGGCAGCGTCCCCACCTGCGTGGCTAAACTACTTGACAACCTCCCCTCAATCGCTCAAAATAAAATAAATGTATGAAAGAACAAGGAGGAACAACATGTACAGTTTTGCCAACGATTACAGCGAAGGTGCGCATCCGCGCATTTTGGAAGCAATGATGAATACAAACCTGGAACAAAATCCGGGATACGGAAAAGACGGACACTGTGAAAGAGCTGCCGGACTGATTCGGAAAGAGTGCGGACGGGAGGATATTGATGTCCACTTTATTCCCGGCGGCACTCAGACCAACCTGCTGGCAATTGCAAGGGCCTTACGCCCTCATGAGGCTGTGATCTCCGCCGAAACCGGCCATATCAACTGCCACGAAACGGGAGCCGTGGAAGCTACCGGACATAAGATTCTCACCATACCGTCGGCCGACGGAAAAATCCACGCCGCCGAAGTTTCTAAGCTCATCCGGCAGCACAATGCGGAGTTTACCGTACATCCTAAATTAGTCTACCTATCTAACACAACTGAGCTGGGAACACAGTATACAAAACAGGAACTGGAAGAGCTGAGCCATTTGTGCCGCCTGAACCATCTCTATCTGTTCCTGGACGGCGCCAGACTGGCCTCGGCGCTGACGAATGCCGCTAATGATATCACGCTGGAGGATTTGGCCGCGCTTACAGATCTGTTCTATATCGGCGGCACGAAGAACGGAGCGCTGTTCGGTGAGGCGCTGGTAATCGTGAATCCGGAGCTGAAATCCCACTTCCGTTACCATTTAAAGCAGAGAGGCGCGATGCTGGCTAAGGGATGGCTCCTGGGGCTGCAATTTGAGACGCTCTTCACCGACGGACTTTACTATGAGCTCGGGCAGCATGCCAACGAGATGGCCGGCATTCTCAGAGCCGGTTTCAAAGACTGCGGTTTTTCCTTCCTCTCCGACACTGCCTCCAACCAGATATTTCCTATTGTCAGCGCAAAACTGGCGGAAACTCTGGCGAAGGAATATACATTTGAGACGGAGCGTGTATTCGATAACGGAGATATGGCTATCCGTTTTGTCACTTCCTGGGCAACGCCGGAAAAAGCGGTCCGTGATTTTGTGTCTTACCTTAAAAACTGTAATTAATTGAAGGCAGTGACCTGTGCGCGGAGTGAGCAGGGTAAAAGTTCAGCCATGATGTATTCCGCGAAGTGTTTTCGCTGTTTTTTGCGAAAATCCCGAGTTGTGCGGCGCGAAACGGCGTTTTTTGCCGTTTCAAAAACTCGCTCTGGTAATTATCACCGTTCTGTGATAATATAAGGAGTTCACAATTGATTAGTCATAGAAGCGAAGGAAAATACCATTATATGAATTTTAAAGATTTGCAATTATCCCCCCTGCTATTAAAAGCGCTGGAAGAAAAAGGCTATGTAAGCCCTTCCCCTATTCAGGAAAAGGCCATTCCCCATGTGCTGGCCGGCCGGGACGTGCTGGGCTGTGCCCAGACCGGCACCGGAAAAACAGCCGCATTTGCGCTTCCCATTATACAAAATCTGATGAAGCCGTCCGAAAAAAAATATTCAAAAAGGGTAATACGCTCCCTGATTCTTACACCTACCAGGGAACTCGCCCTGCAGATTGCCGAGAATTTTAAGGAGTACGGCTCCCGCACCTCCGTCAGATGTGCCGTCATCTTCGGCGGAGTTTCCGCAAATCCCCAGATTGAAGAGCTGCGCCGCGGTATAGACATACTGGTTGCCACACCGGGCCGGCTTAATGATTTAGTCGGACAGGGTTTCGTTGATTTGGCTCATGTGGAAATTTTTGTTCTGGATGAAGCAGACCGTATGCTGGATATGGGATTTATCCATGATGTAAGAAAAATTATCTCATTGCTGCCGGTCAGAAAACAGACCTTGCTTTTCTCAGCAACCATGCCCGCGGAAATCCAGGCGCTGACAGATAAGCTTCTCCATAATCCGGCCAGAGTAGAGGTCACCCCTGTCTCATCAACCGTAGATATCATCGATGCTTCCCTGTATTATGTGGATAAAGAGAATAAGCGCTCTCTGCTGGTATATCTCCTGAATCATGAGGACATCACATCCACTCTTGTCTTCACCCGGACAAAACACGGCGCCGACCGTGTCGCTAAATTTTTAGTAAAAAACAGGATAAGCGCCGCCGCTATTCACGGAGATAAATCCCAGGGAGCCAGACAAACGGCCCTGAGCCATTTTAAATCGGGCGAGATTCAGGTCCTGGTGGCTACGGATATCGCAGCCAGGGGCATCGATATCGAAGAACTCTCCTGTGTCATTAACTTTGATCTTCCCAATATTCCTGAGACATATGTCCACCGCATCGGAAGAACCGGACGGGCCGGGCTGGGCGGACGGGCTATTTCCTTCAGCGACATTGAAGAGAAGGCATATGTCAAGGATATAGAAAAACTTACCGGTAAAGCGATTCCTGTCGTGGATACACATCCTTATCCTATGGCAGTATTTGCCGTTCCTCCGAAAGAGACGAAGCCGCGCCCTTCAAGAGTTACGGCAAAGAGTTCCGTAAAATCACAGACAAAAGCCCAAAGCGGCAGTCAGACAAAAAAACGGGCGAATACCCAGTCAAAAACTCCGGCCGGGAAACTTGTTAATCCGCAGAAAAAAGCTCCGACGGAAAAACCCGTCACCTCTCTGAAAAAAACTCCGGCAGAATCCCCGGCAAAAAAGCGTTTGAATCCACCGGCAAAAGAAAAGACAGGCTTTTTCTCCCGGAGAAAAAACTCCGGAGGAAAGTAATTTTCAAACACGCTCAAAACTGATTTCCGGGAAAGTCCGTGCCGCCGGTTTGGCAGTACGGACTTTCCCGGAGTTAGGAGTCTTACGGCACTCGCGCACACAGGTCACCGTCATCAATAAAAAAGAGAAACCCCGTACCGCTTTTACGCGATATGGGGTTTCTCTTTTCAGCAGCTGGGCCACAAGGATTCGAACCTTGAAAATGACGGAGTCAGAGTCCGTTGCCTTACCATTTGGCGATGGCCCAATCTTTATTAAGATTCCGCAGTCTGTTTTATGTCGGCTGCGGAATCTATTATATCATATTGATGGATTTCGTCAAGGCTTTTTTAGCATTTTTTGTAATTTTTTAAACAAAATGTGGAATTCGTTCTAATACTATCCGGCGGCCGCTTCACTTTGGGCCGGAGGGACGGTCTGTTCCCCTGCCGGCAGGCTGGTATTCTCCGGTTCAGTTGCCGGAAGCGTCTCAGGTATGCCGGAGGATTCTGCCGGAGCTGCAGTTTCTTCCGGTTTCTGGCTCTCCTTCGTCTCCTCCGTTTCCTCTTCATCGCCTTCCGTCACCTCATCGGCAATATCCGGCGTATCGAAGTATCCCTTAATGCTTGCATAGGAGCCACCGTCTCTCGGAGCCACGCCGGCCAGAATAAATTCATAATCGGCACCGCCCTCCAGGCCTTTTATCGAAATCTCACAGGAATCGGAACTGGTGTCGGTGATCATGGCCGAATAGCTTCCGCCGTTTTCATCCTTTACTGAAACAGTCGGGTTCTTCCATTTCACCTTGCCTTTAAATACGACATTCAGTTTTCCGTCTTCAAAATCCACATAATCGATCTTGGCTTTTTTGCCCGACTGGCCTTCCTGCGGCTCCTCCCCCGCTTCCGTTGATGTCGCGGGCGCGGTCGTATGAGGCTCAGTAGGCGGCGGAGTTGGAGCTGTCTCCGATGGCGGCAGCTCAGACGAACTTTCCTGTGTGGATTCTTCTGTTGTCTCCGCTCGGGAAGCGGTACTGCTCTCGCGTCCGGAGCTGCTTGGTCCCAGGGTGTCTTCCCCAGCCGGTTCCCCGTCATCCTCCCTGCGCACCGTATAAGCGCGGTCGGTGATTTCTTTTGCTATCTGCTCCATCGTCATTCCGGCGAATGCTTCCATGTCCTCTTCGCCGAGATCATTTTCATCAATTAATTCCTGCAGAAAGTATGCCTTACCATAAGAAATTCCATATTTCTGCGCCAGCTCCCTGACTTCGCCTGTGACAGGGGCCTGCTGATCATAGACAACAGCCTGTACCTTGTGTTCCTCCAATGATGCCTCAATATCAACCACGACATTCTGGCGCAGTTCGGAAGCCTTCTGCCGGTCATCATTGGCTACCGTTACAAGTATGGCGTTGTCCAAATCACTTAAATAACCATGACGTACCATGGATCCGATGAGTGCATTTACCGCGATGTCCACATCCACATGTTCCAAATCCATGTTGTCCAGGATCTCTTCGGCATCGCTGTTCAGCGGCTCCGCCTTCAGTACCTTATCATTACGGTTCACTGAAAGCTCGATACTGGGATTGACATCGATTCCAATAACCGATTCAACTCTTCCGTTCTGATATATGGCTACTCCCGTACCCAAAACGGCTACGCACAGGCATGCCGCAGCTACGGTTACCGCTGTGCGCATCCTCCGGTATATCCTCGTCACCTTTGACGGTCCGATATGGATTTCCTGAGGTGTTGTCAGATCGATTTTATCTAATATATCGGGAGTCAGGGTATCCACTGCCGATTTCAGATGTTTCGCTATCTCATCATTATTCCATTGTAAGTCTGAGTGATCGGTCAATGTTCTCCCTCCTCTCTCAGATGTTTCTGTAATTTCTTCATGGCACGATTGTATTTGGACAGCACAGTTGCCAGCGGCATCTCCAGATCCGCTGCAATCTCCCTGTGTTTCATGCCTGCTGTTGTATGTAACAGCACAATCTGCCGTTCCTCTTCGTTCAGGATATGGAGCGCTGCTTTAAGCACCATTTTGTCGGCAGCATCTTCTATCTGCGGACAGAACTCTCCCAATTCTCCTTCTGAGAGGTCAGAAAGACCAATATCGGCTTCCCTTTTCTGATCCCGGAACTTCATATAGCAGAGGTTTCTGGCAATGGTAAACATCCAGGCCAGCGGTTTCCCCTGAGATTTATAGCCCGCAGCAGAAGTCCAGATTTTCAGATAGGTCTCCTGCATGATCTCTTCTGCATCCTGCGGGTTTCGCAGAATCGACAGAATAAAGCCGTATATGGTTTTATCCGTATTCTGATAGAGTCTTTGAAATGCCTCTTTGTCGCCCTGGGCAACTCGTAAAAGCAGTTTCTCATCACTTAATTTATCATAAGCGACCGCCTCTTCCAGGGTTGTAAATATCCCCATCAAAAACATGGACTAAATTTCCTTTCTATTAATTTAATGCAAAGGAGCCGTTTCTTATTGCACACTTTGGAAAATTTTTTCTTCATATGCAACAGCGGAAAGAAACAGCCCCTTTGCAGGCGCTGTCTTTCCCGCCAGACTCCTGTCAAGGCTTTCCAAAGCCTCTTTAACGGACTGCACGCTCCGTTCGAGGAGCCCGGCTTCCACCAGAGTTCCAACTATAATACGCACCATATTGTAGAGGAACCCATTTCCCTCCAGCAGGATTTCAAGCTGCGTGCCGTCCCTGCGTATATCAATTCGGCTGATTGTTCTCACCGTCGATTTCTTTGTCTTTTTGAGTGAGGAAAACGCTCTGAAATCATGGGTTCCGACGAGAATTGACGCGGCCCTTTTCATTATTTCCAAATCAGGCTCTTTGCCAAGTCCGTACCTGTATTTCCTCTCAAACACATCATTTTTGTCCGCTGTTTCTATCCTGTATATATAGGTCTTAGACAGGGCATTCAGACGGCTGTGAAACCGGGGCCGGGCCTCCTCTGCGGCCAGCACCCTGATGTCTTCCGGAAGATATTCATTCAGATAGTTTTTAATTCGGATCATATCGGCAGCTTCTGTTTGACTGCCGCAAAAAGCAGACAGAGGAAGATGAAAATTAGCCACCTGACCCAGTGCATGGACACCTGCATCCGTCCGGCCGGAGCCATGAACCTCCACCGGCCCGCCTGCCAGACGCGAAAGAACAGCCTCCAGCTTTCCCTGAACCGTCTGCTGTGTGTTGCCCTGCTTCTGCCACCCGTCATAACGGGTTCCGTCGTACTGTAATAAAATTCTTATGTTCTTTTCTTCCACTTATTCTGAACCCCCGCTTTATTTTTCCCTCTCTTTTCAGCTTTCCCTGATATCAGGAAACAAATACAGGCATAAAGAATTGTACCTGTCACGGCTCCGCTCATATCCAGCCATACATCGCTGATCTGACCGGATCGTCCTTCTGTGAAAAGCTGTAATGTCTCGTCCACAAACGGGATAAAAAATATAAGCAGCATATGGAGCTGTCTTCTGAAAGCTGCGCCGCAGTCCAGATTTCTCATGCTCTGGAACAGCAGAATGCCAAGAAGCGTATATTCTGAAAAATGGGCGCACTTCCTGATAACGCGTTCTGTCAGCCATGGGGCCGAAAGTCCGGCCGCACCAATCGCCTGATGTACCAGACGCATGACAAATCCACTTTCCTCAGAAGAAAGATCCGCCGGTGTAAGGGAATTTGAGAAGATAAATACCACATAGGCCGCCAGTACCACATGCCATATTGTTTTCTTATACACGGCTTTAATGCTCCTGTCCGATATCTAATATTTTACTCGATTTTATAGCCTTTACCGCCCGGTGGATTGCCTCCTCATCCTGGACCAGAGCCATCCTGACATATCCTTCTCCCGAAGGGCCGAAAGCGCTTCCGGGGGTCACGAGAACCCCTGTCTGCTCAAATAACTCCTTTACGAATTCGAGAGAGGTATCAAAATGTCCGGGTACTTTAGCCCAGACAAACATTGTTGCTTCCGGTTTATCAATCTTCCATCCGATCTCCGCCAGCCCTTCACAGAGCAGATCACGCCGTTTTTCGTAGGCTGCCCTGGTCACTGCCACACAGCTCTGATCGCCTGTGACTGCCGCTGCCGCCGCCTTTTGGATCGGCAGAAACAAACCGTAGTCCATATTTGATTTTAACGTTTTAAGACGGCCGACTACCTCCCGGTTCCCGATGCAAAAGCCCACTCTCGCACCGGCCAGCCCGTATGTCTTGGAAAGGGAGTTAAATTCCACCCCCACTTCCCTGGCCCCCGGAAAGCGCAGAAAACTTCCGCAGCTCTTTCCGTCAAAGACAAGCTCGCTGTATGCGTTATCATGAAGCACGATTATATTATATTTTTTAGCAAAAGCGATCAATTCGCGGTAGAAGCTGTCAGGCGCCACAGCCGTGGTCGGGTTGTTCGGATAGGAGACAATCATCAGTCTGGCCTCCATCGCCACTTCCTCGGGAATCTCGCTCAGATTTATAACGTAATGATTCTCTTTTTTCTGCGGCATATAGTACAGGGACGCGCCTGCCAGAGACGGGCCGTCCGCAAATATCGGATAGCAGGGATCCGGAACCAGTACCCTGTCGCCCTCGTCCACAATCGACAGGGCAATATGGGCCAGGCCCTCCTGGGAGCCCAGAAGAGAACAGATTTCCGTCTCCGGGTCAAGCTCCACACTGTAACGGTTTTTGTACCACCGGGATACCGCATTTAAAAGTTCCTTCTGATCACTGATAGCGTAAATATAATTCTCAGGCACCAGACATTCTTCGCTCAGAACCTTCAGGATATGGGGGGCAGGAGGAATATTCGGCGCGCCGATACTCAAATCCACAATCTCTTTTCCCTCCTCCAGCCTCCTATGTTTCATCTGGGCCAGCATCGTAAAAACACCTTCCCCGAAGCGGTCCATCCTCTTTGCAAATTCCATCTGATTTCCTCCGTTCTTTTGCAGGGCAGAAAAAGCCAATTTAAGTCATTATATTACAAAGGAGGCTGAAAGTAAAGAGCTGGCGGAGTGTTAATCCGCCATAGCCTTCACAGCCGGCTCTATGACATCGCGCTCTGTCACGGTTGAATAATCAAGGGCCAGAAGTTCCTTTTCATTTGAAATAACGTATAAATCACGCTCCCGGTCCGGCCACTCACTGATATAATTATAATCAGGATCCTCCTCCGTAAGCTTAGCGGTACCAATCCACCGGTAGTGGTATCTTACAACCGACGTTCCGCCTTCGATCCAGCTTTCCTTTATCTGCACATCCCAAACATTCCCCCTGTATACGGGGTATGTTTTTTTAGTAGATTGAATGATCCAGGGCAGAGGACTTTTGAAATACTCCATTGTGAGATTTTGTACTGTTCCCGCATCATCCCGCATGACGCCGCTTTCTCTCTGGTAAAAGCACAGCAGAGTCTGCTGGCTTTTTTCGCTCCATCCCTCCTCGAACGTGTAACCGCCCAGTTCTTCGAACGAAGACGGGAATTCGGCGATCCGATCGTACCTGCGTTCTTCCGTATCCTTATCGGGAAAGAGCATGACAATCTGCATAGTGAAAAATACCAGCGCCACAGTACCGACGATAACGGTTGCAACGATATAAATCATGGCTTTTCCCGTTTTTGTGGCATTTTCCGTCTCCCTCACCATCTCCAGTATTTTGCCACAGTATAAAGCAAACATTATAAACAGAATCAACAGCAGTGTGATTGGGATAGCCCTTGATTTTCCTCCTGAGCAGATCACAAATGCAAGCATTATAATAATTATGATTCCTCCCGCTATATTTCTGAACCTTACCTGATTCCAGGTAGTAACAGGAAATTTATCTGTTTTTCTGAGACTTCTCTCTGCTTTCCAGAACCATAAAGCCGGCCCGGCCAGCCGTCCGGTCATAATCAGAATCAGTATGGCGTAAAAACCAATCAGTATTATATTTTCATACGATGAGAATCTGATTCCCGGCTCCTTTATGAACGAAGACAGCATCCACAGCCATAATCCGATTGTAAACAGCTGTCCCAGCACCTTTCCCCAGGAAAATGTAATTCTTCTCTGGTTCTCCAGCCGAATCTCCGGGTCGGTCTCGATAGGAACCAAAGCTTCGTCCTCCGTATAAAAGATCTGCCACAGTGTCCCTCCATACTGGAGTTTCCAGCCCGCCTCCTCACAATACTCACGGAACTGCCGGGCGTTCCAGTTGTCCGCGCTGTCCAGCCCCGAACTGCCGGGAAGAACAGCCACACAAAAATTCAGTTTTTTCGGCTCCCCCTTTTCAAATCTCAGGATTCCGTTCTGGTGGATATTTGTTAAAAACCATCCCTTAGCCGCCTTATATTCCAGGTATTCGGCAAACGCCTCCGTCTCGTATTCCCGGAATGTAATAAATTTATACCGTATTTTTACCATAAACGGCTTCCCCCTTCCATCCATATATGCCTATTTCATAAAGACACTGAAAATATATTTCATATCAAAACATAAGAAGTAACCGAAAAATAAGATGATTACGGCCAGGATAATTCTCACCCTGAGCTTGTCGGCGCCGTTTACCCCGGCATTCTCTTTTCTGTATCTGAACGCCTCCCGGCACATCCCTCTGAATATGACGAGCCAGCACATTGTTTTCATCAGAGGCAGAATCCCTGCTGCCGCCAGAACCGTCGCGGCAAATGCCATCATTTTCAGGCTGCTTCTGATTTTAATCTGCCCCAGTGTGCTGCTGTTCAACGACGCACCGCTTTCCGCTGCATGAACCGCTTTGTTATACCAGCATATCATACTGATTCTCCCTCCAATAAAAATACAGGACCACAGAAGGAGCAGCGCGCAGGCAACGCCCTGATCCGCCGATTTAAATGTCATTCCCGAAGCAAACCACACAGCCGCCGCTAACGCTATCAGAAGAATTGCGGCAATAAAGTCGATTGCGATCAGGGCTGGCTGCATCATAATATCCCCGATAATTTCGAGTTTTGAGACGGGATCCGTTTCAATCGGCAACAGACTCTCATCCTCGGTATAAAAAATCTGCCAGACGATTCCTCCGTATTCCAGAATCCAGCCCGCCTCGGTACAAAAATCGCGGAACATTTTCGTATCGCCGCTTTCATCTATATCAACGCTGCTGCTTCCCGGCATCAAAACCGCATTATAACGCCGCTTTGACGGCTTACCTTTTCTGAAACGCCAGACGCTGTCAAACACATAGCCGTCAATATACCAGCCTTTCCCTGCCATCTCCTCGAGATATCTTGAAAAAGCTCCGCCTTCATATTCCCTAAAGTTATAATACCTGTAAGTCCTTCCTCCCACTACAGTGCGCCTCCCCTCATATATTCCCGGCCTTCTTCCACCAGTGTTTCCAGACGCCGGTATTCCTCCCGGAGCATGGCCAGCCCGTGATCTGTTATCTGATAATATTTCCTTCTGCCTTCGACCCCTGCCTCTTTAATCATATCTTCTTTCTCAAACTTTGCCAGCAGCGTGTATAAGGTACCCGGCCCGATCTGCATTCTCCCCCTGGATATTTCCATGGCCTTCTGCGATATATCGACGCCGCATCTTGGTTCCAGCAGTGCCAGCAGAATATAATACATCTGTTCCGTCAGGCTCTGGAACTGCTCTCTCGCCATAAACAGCGCCTCCTCTCTCTTTTATTATCGATTATTATCGAATATCGATATTTTATAATATCATTATATTATCGATATTCGATAATGTCAATTTATACGGCATTACAACTTTCTTACGATTATAAGAATCGCGTGGATCTGTTTTTCTTTATTGTTCACACGGTTGTGTTCCACGCGGGACATTCCCGTGTGAAAAGTAACCATTCTGTTCTTTACGGTAAAATGAAATGATTCCTGTCGTAGGAAATCAGTTTCTCCTTCTGCATTTTCGACAGTTCTGCGGACAGCGCGCTGCGATCCACCGCCAGATAGTCTGCAAGCTGCTGACGGTTAAACGGAATTTCAAACCGGTTCTTTCCCTGTTTCTCAGCCTGGTAAGAAAGATAAGACAGCACCTTTTCCCGTATCGTTTTTTTGCTCATATGGTCAATCTTAGTCGTCAGAGTCAGGTTTCTTCCCGCTATGACCTTCAGCAGGTTCTGTATCACCCTGGAATGGAACCGGCATGCCATGGAACAGACCGTCAAGAGACGCCCCACCTCCAGAAACAATACTTCCGTATTCTCTTCGGCCATCACACTGACCATAAGGGGTTCCCCGCCTGCGCAGGCATAGCTCTCACCAAAAAGCTGTCCTTCTCCCATCACGGCGATAATCTGCCGGTTCCCCCAGTAATCTTCCCGTATCACCTGAACGGAGCCGGTAAGCACCATACCGACAGACGTTATGGTATCTCCCATGCGGAAGATGTACTCATCCTTCTTATACGTTTTATTAACGGCGGAAAGGCATTTCAGGACACTTTCCGCCTCTTCCTCCGAAAATCCCCAAAAAAGACTGGTATCGGTAAAATGAAACTTTTTCATTTTTATCTCCTTTTCGTTGTAATTACAACAGACATATTGTCTCAATTTTAATATACTGTAGTCACAAGTTCAAGAGAAATATAATGATTGTTACTGCACGAACCTGTCTGAACTGTTACAAACCGGACGCGAATTGAAACGGCAAAGAAAGAGAGGAGAAATAGATGATAAGAAGAATTATTAAAATTAACGAAGAGAAATGTAACGGCTGCGGTATCTGCGCCGCCGCCTGTCATGAAGGCGCCATCGGCATGGTAGACGGAAAGGCAAAGCTTTTGCGGGACGACTACTGTGACGGACTCGGTGACTGCCTCCCCGCCTGTCCTACGGGCGCTATTACTTTTGAGGAGAGGGAGGCGGCCGCTTACGATGAAGCGGCAGTCAAAGCAAAAGCTGCAAAAGAAATGGGGGCTGCCGGTCCGGTACACACGGCCGGTCATTCAGAAACTCCTCTTCCCTGCGGCTGTCCCGGCTCACAGAGCCGCGCAATTCCCCGGCCTTCGATGAAGGCGGAACCGTCGGCCGATAGAAGCAATGCCGAAACGGCGCCGGACGAGGACCGGAAGGGCTGCTCTGCCGTTTTGACAAGCCAGTTGTCCCAATGGCCGGTACAGATTAAACTTGTCCCGGTAAAGGCTCCTTATTTTAACGGCGCCAAACTTCTGATTGCAGCAGACTGTACCGCCTACGCTTACGCCAATTTCCACAGCGAATTCATCAAGGGAAAAATCACCCTGATCGGCTGTCCGAAGCTGGACTCCGTGGACTACTCTGAGAAACTGACGGAAATTATTAAAAACAACGATATCAAAAGTGTAACCGTTGTCCGCATGGAAGTTCCCTGCTGTGGCGGAATCGAACATGCAGCAAAAAATGCGCTGTTAGCCAGCGGGAAATTTATTCCCTGGCAGATTGTCACAATTTCCACAGACGGACGGATTCTGGATTAGAGATGTTACTCGTTGCCGTATTCCCATATGAAAAGGACGAAAAATAATGAATGATAAAAATAAAATGTTTTGTTTCCAATGTGAGCAGACTGCCGGCTGCAGCGGATGTACCGGAAACGCCGGAGTCTGCGGTAAGACCTCTTCCGTATCCGCACTTCAGGATGAACTGACAGGAGCCCTAATCGGCCTGGCCCGTGCCTGCCGGGACGTACCTGTCACAGGCAGGACCAGCCGCATTATTCTGGAAGGACTCTTTACCACTGTTACCAATGTAAGTTTTGACGGCGATTCCATCAGGGAGATGATACGCCGGGTACAGGAAGAAAAAGCCGCCATTGTTCCGGGCTGCCGGGGCTGCGGCGCCCCCTGCGGCCAAAATAATGATTACGGCATGGCCGGACTGTGGTACGGGGACGAGGACATCCGCTCCTTAAAATCACTGATTCTTTTCGGGATCCGCGGAATGGCGGCCTATGCCTACCACGCCATGGTTCTCGGATACAGTGATGAGACTGTAAACCGCTTTTTCTTAAAAGCGCTGTTTTCTATCGGAGAAGACTGGGGAATGGAGGAACTGCTTCCCATCGTGCTGGAAACAGGCGAGGTCAATTTACGCTGTATGGAATTACTTGACCGGGCCAATACTGAAACATTCGGCACCCCGATTCCCACCACAGTCCCGCTCACAGTGGAAAAAGGCCCGTTCATTGTCATCAGCGGCCATGATTTATATAACTTAAAGCTCCTTCTCGAACAGACGGAAGGAAAAGGCATCAATATTTATACCCATGGGGAAATGCTCCCGGCCCACGCATATCCTCTTCTAAAAAAACATCCGCATTTGAAAGGGAATTTCGGAACCGCATGGCAGAACCAGCAGAAAGAATTTGCCGGTATCCCGGCTCCCGTTCTGTTCACTACCAACTGCCTGATGCCGGTTAAGGAAAGCTACTCCGACCGCGTATTCACGACAGAAGTGGTAGCCTGGCCCGGCCTCGTCCATATTGACGAAGATAAGGATTTTACCCCTGTTATCGAAAAGGCGCTGGAACTCGGCGGCTACCCGGAGGGCAGGGAATTCACCGGAATCAACGGCGGAAAAGAAGTGACAACCGGTTTTGGCCACGGAACCGTTCTCTCGGCCGCAGATCAAGTCGTTGACGCGGTAAAAACCGGAGCCGTCAGCCATTTCTTCCTGGTCGGAGGCTGCGACGGCGCACGGCCCGGAAGAAATTACTACACGGAATTTGTAAAACTGGCTCCCGATGACAGCATCATCCTCACACTCGCCTGCGGCAAATACAGGTTCAATGACCTGGACCTTGGCACAGTCTCCGGCCTGCCCCGCCTGATGGATATGGGACAGTGCAACGATGCATACAGCGCCATCCGTGTGGCTTCCGCGCTGGCTGAAGCGTTCGGCTGCAGCGTAAATGACCTTCCGCTGACCCTGGTGCTGTCCTGGTATGAACAGAAAGCCGTCTGCATCCTGCTGTCACTGCTCCATCTCGGAATCAAGAATATTTATCTTGGTCCGACTCTCCCGGCATTCCTCTCGGAGAATGTACTGGGATATCTGGTGGAACAGTTCCAGATTTCACCGACCGGAACGCCGGAGGAAGATTTGAAGAAGATGCTTGGAAAATAATAAAAAATAGAAAACGTATAAAATCCCGGCTCAGCGCCACCCTAATACCGAGGTGATAATATGGCATCCTATGTATCCCCGGCAGTCCGGGACAAATTTGAGTCTCTGTCCATCGATTTAAAAAACTGTATCCTGGAGCGCAACGTCCGCCTGGAAACAGTTTTCGATTTAATCCGGGTATTGGAAGAAATCGTGGCGGAGGGAGACAATTAAAACCACTGCGGTATATTTAAAAAAGCTGCATTCCCCGCCTTGAATCACAGGCGGGAATGCAGCTTTTTCCTTAGACGGAGATGGAGGGATTTGAACCCTCGCGCCGGTTACCCGACCTACCGCATTTCGAGTGCGGACCCTTCAGCCACTTGGGTACATCTCCATATTGTAAGGTGCAGCCGTTTGTACCACAACTGCACCTTTGATATTATACTAAATATTTTTGAATTTGTCACCCATTATTTTAGTATTATTCAGTTCCTTTCTCTTATCGGATTACGATTCTTCCCTGGCCGGCCGGTTCAGCATAATCGGCGCCCACACTGCCGCCGAGCTGATTATTAATATAGGCTGAAAGAATGTCCACATCTACCATTACATCATCCTGAATGACGTTACAGCCGCCAAACATCACCATACCGTCGCCGCCCTCTTTCAACATATAGTTATGGGATGCGACCGTGTAAATCCGGTCCAAATCAAGCGGTTCTCCATCAACGAGGATATCCGCCACACGGTAAGCGCCGTCCACTTTTATAAAATTCCCCTTATCATCCACCTTTACGCCGGATGGTACGGATGGATCGATCCGATATGTAAGTCCGGACACCTGCAGGAATCCTCCGCTTTCCTCCGGGTAATTCCTGGAAGCCATTTCAAGAGCATCCCTGCTCTGGCGGCCTGTGACCTCCACAACACACCCCATGTTACCGTAAGGAAATACGGCAAGTGTATCATTATATGTAATGTTTCCTGTCTTGATATCGGCTCTGATTCCGCCTCCGTTGCTAAGTCCTATATCGGCTCCCAAAACCATGCGGTATGCATCGGCAGTCAAATCTCCCAGATTCGTCTCGGCGTTCCTGATCGCCCGTTGTCCGGTTGCCGGATTCAGAGTCGTCAGATTATAGTCTGAGTACCCGAGAACCACCTTCAGTGTCTCCTGGTACTGTTTCTCGATGCCCTTAATATATGCATCCGTTGCATAATCGACCGCCTTCCCCTCTGCATTGATCAGGACACTGCCGGGTATTACTAATTTCATTCCCGTCCTGAGCAGATCCGGATCTGTAATAAGACTTCTGTTGGCGGCATAAAGCTCCGTCCAGCGGTCATATGAGCCAAGTTCTCGTTTTGCAATCCGGCTCAGGGAATCTCCATTCCTGACCGTATATTCGACCTGCGGTGAATCTCCGGGAACCTGGGCAACCAGCTCAGCTTTAATGGTTCCGTCTGTTTTAATTGTCATCTTACCTATATTTTCAAGCTTCGTCCCCGTCTGAGTGATAAGAATCTCCCTGCCCTCTTTATTTTTCACCATTTTAGCAGGAACCGTTTCATGAGAATGGCCGTCAATTAAGGCGTCAATTCCACTCGTTGCGGCAACCACCCGGTCGGATGACCAGCGCTCTGTTATCCCGTTCTCACCGAGGTGGCCCACGGCAATAATATAATCCGCACCTGCCGCCCTGGCTGCGTCCACAGTCTCCTGGATCCGGCTGTAGAGTGCCTCGCCTGTATTGTCCTCACAGAATCCGTACAGATAATTTCCGGCCCCATCCTGAAAATAAGCCGGGGATGATTTGGTAAAACTCTCCGGTGTGCAGATCCCGACAAAAGCCACCTGCGTGTCTCCGTAAGAAAACATCTTATATGGGGCAAATACCGGCTTTCCCGTTGCCAGACTTGTAAAATTGCAGGAGTAGTAACCACAGTCCAGCTTCCCTGCCAATTCCAGGAATCTGGGCATCCTGTAGTCAAATTCATGATTTCCCGGCACGGCAAAATCATATCCGACCTTATTCATGATATCAATCAGATAACCGCCGTCCGACAATGTTCCGATAGGTGCTCCCTGGATCGCGTCGCCTGCATCCACCAGTGTCACATAGGGCGTCTCCCTCTTCATCTGCCTCTTGTAAAGAGCCAGTCCGGCGTAACCGATATTATCATCAATACCGCAATGCACATCATTGGTGTAGAGAATTACAATATCCTGCGACGGGATTGCCCGTTCATTCCCGCTGCCCCGGGCGCTTATCTGGGCTCCTGCCGCTGTCAGCGGGGTTCCCGCGATAAGGGAGCAGGCCGTTAAAAGAGTCAGAAGCAGAGACAGAAATCTTCTTTTCTTTTGATTCGTCACGTTATTACCTCCTATATGTATAGCCGTATTTTGTAGCTTAAATGCAGTATATCATATTGGATGCCGGAACGCGAGTTTAACCAGGTAAATGATATGTAAAACCACATAAAAAGACGGTTTGCAGGACTCTGCGGAAATTATGCCGCAGGCCCCTGCAAACCGTCTTCTATTTTATTCTTCTATTTTATGAAAGTATGGGCAGCAGGGCGGATAAACTTATCCTGCCGTATCGGCTATTCGTTGAAATAAGCGTCAATACCGTTGGCTATTCCCGCCGCAATCAGCTCCTGGTAATCGTCCTGCGCCATCTTCTGGTCTTCTTCCGGATTGCTCATGAAGCCCATCTCAATAATCGTCACCGGTATTGTGCACCAGTTAATACCGCTCATGCTGTCGGTCTCCTGCACACCTCTGTTCTTGAATCCGGTTGCCGCACAGACGTAATCCGTTATCTTTTTTGACAATGAATAGCTTTTAGCATGGAGATTCCCGTTATAGGGATTTTTGGCCGTCTGGCACATGGACAATGTTCCGTGTACGCTATTGTTGTCCAGCGAATTGGCATGAACCCGCACAAAGATGGAAGCGCCGCTCTTGTTGGCTATCTCCGCCCTCTCCGCATTGCTTAAGTTCACATCATTCGACTCTCGTATCATAATGACCTTGTATCCGCGTTCTTCCAGAATCCGCCTAAGCTTCTGGGACACCGAAAGCGTCAGTTTATATTCCGGCAGTTTCGTGCTGATCCCCTCCGCGCCGGCCGCCACCTTGGCCTTCATTGTCGATGAGCCGGGACCGATTGGTTCCTTTTCGGAATTCCCTTTAGCCTGATGGCCTGCGTCGATGGCCACGACCCGCCCCCCTGCATCCTGCTGCTTTTATCATAAAATAGTACCTCCTCCGACAACATATTCTCCATCGTAGAATACTACGGCCTGTCCCGGCGCCACCGCTCTCTGTGGATCGTCAAATACGCACTCCACCAGATCCTCACCGATTGTTCGGATCATGCAGGGTGCGCCCTTATGGCTGTAACGGATTTTGGCAGTCACTTTCATTCCATCGTCAGGAAGTCCTTCCACTGCCATCCAGTTCAGCTTACCGCAGGTAAGTCTTCTGGAAAAAACGTCCTCATTGTCTCCTATTACTACTTCATTCGTATCAGGGCGGATTTCGGTCACGAATACGGGACGGCCAAGCGCGAGGTTCAGTCCCTTCCTCTGTCCGACCGTATAGTGCGTAATGCCCTTATGGCGGCCAAGTACACGGCCGTCTTTATCTACAAAATTGCCTTCCGGTAAACGGCAATCGGTATTTTCCTCAATAAATTTAGCGTAATCGTGATCCGGGATAAAACAAATCTCCTGGCTGTCCGGCTTATGAGCCACGTTCAGTCCAATCTTGTCCGCCATCCCGCGAATCTCATCCTTCGTGTATTCACCGACCGGCATAAGCGTATGGGAAAGCTGATGCTGGGTCAGATTGTACAGTGCATACGTCTGGTCCTTCGCCGCTGTCGCAGATTTGCGCAGGGTATAACGGCCGTTCTCAAGCTGCTCGATTCTGGCATAATGGCCGGTGGCAATGTAATCAGCCCCGATGTCCATACTCCTCTTGAGCAGTGACTCCCATTTCACAAAACGATTGCAGGCAATACAGGGATTGGGAGTCTTTCCCTCGATATACTCCTGCACAAAATAGTCCATTACATTTTCTTTAAATTCTCTTTTAAAATTCATGACGTAGTATGGAATCCCCAGGTTCTCCGCCACTCTTCTGGCGTCGTCCACCGCGCTCAGCCCGCAGCAGCCCCCGTTCTCCTCCTGAATCTCCGGCTCTTCATCCTGCCAGATCTGCATCGTCACACCGATTACGTCATATCCCTGTTCCTTCAAAAGCCAGGCCGCCACGGAGGAGTCAACTCCTCCGGACATGCCGACTACAACTTTTTTCTTTTCCATGTATCAGTACTCTTCTTCGACTTCTTCCTCACCGATGTCTGTCTTTGGCTTAGTCAGTCCTTCTATTTTGATACCATGCTTCTCTGAATAATCCCAGAGCGCCGCATGGATTGCTTCTTCTGCTAACAAAGAACAGTGTACCTTAACTGGGGGCAATCCGTCAAGTGCTTCCATCACGGCTTTATTCGTAATCTGCATAGCGTCCTGCACGGATTTGCCTTTTACAAGCTCGGTTGCCATACTGCTGGTCGCCACTGCGGCGCCGCAGCCAAAGGTCTTGAACTTAACATCACGGATAATCTGGTTGTCGTCTATATCAAGATAAATCCTCATAATATCGCCGCATTTCGCGTTACCAACCGTTCCCATGCCGCTTGCATTCTCTATTTCTCCGACGTTTCTCGGATGCTCGAAATGATCCATTACTTTTTCTGAATACATGTATTTTGCTCCTTTCAGCCCGTATCTCAAATATTATGCGTCCTGCTGCACACGTTATGCGTGCGCCGACGCCTGTTTTTTCATGTAATCCTCGTATAAAGGAGACATAGCTCTCAGCCGCGCCACAATCTTCTTAATGCTCTCCACGGTAAAGTCTATCTGCTCCATCGTAATTTCTTCGTTCAGGGTCAGACGGAGAGAGCCATGGGCAATCTCATGGGGCAGGCCAATGGCCAAAAGCACGTGGGAGGGATCCAGGGAGCCTGATGTACAGGCGGAGCCGCTGGAACCGCAGATTCCGTCCATATCCAGCATAATCAGGAGAGATTCCCCTTCTATAAACTGGAATGCAAAGTTTGCATTATTTGAGAGGCGTTTTGATGGATGTCCGTTGAGACGTACAAAAGGAACTTCCTTCATAACGCGTTCTATCAGATGATCCCTGAGGGTTTTCTCCTGCTGCGTTCTTTCTTTCATCGTAGCCATAGCTATCTCAACCGCTTTGCCAAAACCGACAATTCCTGGGGTGTTCTCCGTTCCGCCGCGGCGTTTCCTCTCCTGGGCGCCGCCGTGGATAAATGCTTTTGTCTTAACCCCGGTGCGGATATACAGGAAACCTACTCCTCTGGGGCCATTTAACTTATGAGCGCTGGAGCTTAACATATCGATATGGCACTCATCCACATTAATCGGAACGTGGCCAAATGCCTGTACCGCATCGGTATGGAACAAAATTCCGTTTTTATCCGCAATCTCGCCAATTTCCTTAATCGGCTGAACTGTGCCAATCTCATTATTGGCAAACATCACTGAAATCAGGATCGTCTCGGGACGTATCGCTTTCTTCAGCTCATCTAATTTCACAACACCATACTCATCCACATCCAGATATGTCACGGAAAATCCGCGATTCTCCAGGTATTCACAGGTGTGGAGGATGGCATGATGCTCGATTTTAGTGGTAATGATGTGGTTTCCCTTGTTCTGATAAGCCTCAGCCGTCGCAATAAGCGCCCAGTTATCAGACTCGGTACCGCCGTTCGTAAAATAGATCTCGTTCGGCTTCGCTCCCAGTGCCCCGGCAATCGTCTCCCTCGCATGAGCAATGGCTTTCTTGGGTTCTGCCGAAAAATCATATACGGAAGAGGGGTTTCCGTAAAATTCCGTAAAATACGGAAGCATCGCATCTACAACCTCCGGTCTCGTCTTTGTCGTAGCTGCATTGTCCAGATAAATAATCTGTTTCATAATAAAAAATCCGCCTTTCTTCTTATTTGTAGTAATAAAGGTAAAAGCTTCATCTACGCTTCTTATTATATAGTAAAATCCAGAAAATACAAGTAGGAATGATTACTAATTTATAAAAAAATAATATTTTACCTCTGAAAAAGACCTTAGGGCCTATATTATAGTATGAAAACAACGTGATAACAGTGCCTTATTGTACAGAAGGGCATTTTACTATATTTCCCTGCGGCTTCCGATCTTATGCTTCAATGAAATTACTCCGGCCGAATAATTTCACGGCTGTGAAATATATATATTAATAAGTCTCTTTTCGGAGTCCTCATGAAAAAAAATCCACTAATCACCGGAACTCTCCTGCTTACAGCCGCCGGATTCCTGAGCCGGATTCTCGGTTTCTTCTATCGCATATTTCTGTCCCGGACCATCGGGGCCGAAGGACTGGGCATTTACCAGATGATATTTCCTATCCACGGAATTGCCTTTGCACTCTGCGCCGGACCAATCCAGACATCCATCTCCCGTCTGGCCGCAGCCAATGTGAAGAAAGGCCGGAGTACCTTCCGGGCCGGGCTGGCGATATCACTGACCATCTCGGTAATCCTTATGATTGCGATACGTTTTTCCGCTCCCTTTCTGGCAGAACACGTTCTGCTGGAACCGCAGTGCGCCCCGCTTCTGCCGATAATGGCGCTGTCTATTCCGTTTTCCGCCATCCATGCCTGTATCTGCGGTTATTACTATGGCATGAAAAAAACTGCTGTGCCGGCTCTGTCCCAGCTCCTGGAACAATTTATTCGCATCGGCGCAGTTTTACTGATCGCCAATGTCGCTGCTACAAATGGAAAAACGATTTCTGTTTCACTGGCTGTCTGGGGCATGCTGATCGGTGAAGCCGCATCGGCAATTTTCAGCTTCCTCTACTACACATTCACAACAGACGACAGAAGAGGCTCCCGCACATCACAGCCTGCCTACAGCTTTCTATCGCTGGCAGCGCCATTAATGGCAATGGCCCTGCCGCTGATGGGCAACCGGCTGATTCTGGGCTGCCTGCAAAGTCTGGAAGCTATTTTCGTTCCCAATAAACTGCTGGAATTCGGCCTGTCTAATGCCGAGGCCCTGAGTACATACGGTGTGCTGACCGGTATGGCGCTGCCCTTTATCTTTTTTCCGTCAGCTATCACCAATTCCCTTGCGGTCGTTCTGCTGCCCACTGTCTCAGAAGCACAGGCAGCCGGCAATGAGAGAAAAATTGAACGCACGATTGCCATGGCGCTCCGTTACAGCCTGTATATGGGAATCCTCTGCATCGGAATCTTTACTCTTTTCGGAGACGGCCTTGGAATCAGCGTCTACCATAACAAAGAAGCCGGAACCTTTATCACGATCCTGGCATGGCTCTGTCCCTTCATGTATCTGTCAACCACGATGGGAAGCATCTTAAACGGCCTCGGAAAAACATCCACCATCTTTCTTCACAACGCGATCTCAATGCTGATCACACTGGCCGTTGTTGTATTCTGTATCCCCATGTACGGCATCCACGCCTATCTGGCCGGCCTCCTTTTCAGCGAGCTGGTACTTGCTGCGCTCCATATCCATACTCTGGCAGGCCAGGTTCCCGTGAGACTGAATGCCGGCACAATGATTGTAAAACCAACGCTGTGCCTTCTGGTCGCCATCGGTATCCTCTATGCTGCAGCGCCGTCGCTGGAAACGCTCAGGCCGGCCCTGCCTGCGGAATTTCTGTTTATTGTTGTGAAAGCCCTGATCCTCTGTGTTCTGTATGGAGGAGGGCTGCTGCTTCTGCATAGGAAGAATTAAAATGCATGAATTTAGATAAGTAGGTGAGGACGCCGCCGGTACGGCCAGCGGACGGGGTTGAGATGGGTATATGAGCCTTTCGTCCCGAGGGAGTGTATCGTGGGTTGGGGCTACGGGCGAAGATAAAGTCTGCGGAGCACGCTCTCG
>NZ_KE992960.1 GCF_000466485.1 [Clostridium] symbiosum ATCC 14940
ACCTCTCCGACTCCCGGCAGTACAACCTGCTGGCCTCCTGATGAGGAGCCGCCGCTTTCTAATGCTCCCACTATCAGCGATAGTATTTCTATCGTAAACATTGTTTGACCGGCCGTAAATCCTGCGCTAAATGCGTCTTTATTATTGGATGCATTTCTTGCCTGGTCATAAATTTCCTGCAAGTCGGTATCCCAAAAATAGTCATCCCGCTTATACGCATTTTTGCCAAATAGAAGCGTTAGCTCCCAGTTATGGTATTCCGCCTCTGCTATCTTTCTTCCTGCATCCATTCCCGCCTTATAGTCGGAACAATATCCGATAACAGATCTTCCCTTTTCTTCCGCGGCATCCATCAATTTTTGCAGCTTTGTCCGGGCAGTGCTGAGCTTTTTGTCTAACTCCTCAAGCAGTTCTTTGTTCTTACTGCCGTAATCCGGGCCGCTGTCATAATCCTGAACCGGCATCTTGTTATATTCCTGCCAGTTTTTCTTTGCCTGATCCGCTGTCTCTGTCCAGCTTTGTTTTTTATGTCCACTCGGATCCACATAATTCGGCGCGCTCGAC
>NZ_KE992961.1:0-11652 GCF_000466485.1 [Clostridium] symbiosum ATCC 14940
CCGGACGCGTCCTCCCAACCTCAGTTAAATCTCCCTTCGATATATTCTTTTACTCTCTTTACATACGCGAGCATTTCGTCATCCAGCGGATAACGGATAACGCAGCCAGGAGTCAGGATCTGGTGAAGGCCCCTGAGCGTTTTAAAACTATCGTAAATCTGGTTCTGAATCTCATTCTTATGTCCGTTGGTGATATCCATACGCTTAAGGCCGCCCATCAGACATTTTCCCGTCATGAGGAAAGCCTCGTCCAGTTCCGGAAGAGTCTCACCGGCATGCCAGTTGAAAACGGAAACAGGATAATCTTTCAGGATGTCGAACATGATATTATTTCCGTGGGCATGAATTGTATTGAACCAGCCGTCTTTTGCCGCTTCCAGAACCTTTAAATCATATGGCTTGCCATATTCCAGATATTCCTCCGCAGTCATGGAGTCATAGGAACTCATCTGGGAAGCAAAAAATACGCCGTCGGCGCCAAGGCGGATGGCCTCTGCAGTCAGAGCCATAGTTGTTTCGGTAATAATATCCAGCGCCTTCTTTACAAGCTCGCCCTGGCCTTCCCTGATATGGGTCAGCATCGTCTTGCCGGAAATCTTGTCGGCCGTCGTTATGGGGCTGAATACGGTAAACAGAACAGGAACATCTTCTCCTTTTGTTTTTTCAAGCAGGAGCTTCAGGGAGGTCAGCTCCCTTGCGAGGCTGCCTTCTGTAATCGGACAGGGAGTCAGCTTCAGCCAGTCGGCTGCTTCCTTAACCGGAGTTTTGGTTACTTTGGCAACCCCTCCTTTGGCAATTTCCGAATAGTCAATCTCGCATCCGAAATCTTCAATTGGGTACATGCCGTTATTCATAGTCTTTATAAAATCCACATCATAAGTTTTGTAGAATTCATAAGTCTTTTCTGCCAGCAGGGCAGGGTCCAGGTCGATGCCCGGAAGATGGGTCCATAAGGAATAGGGTAATTTGTCCGGTTTAGTTCCTTTTACAGCTGCCTGGATTCGTTCACGCTTTGTCATAATTCAACCTCCAATGTTATATGTATGCATTTTTATTAATAGTCTGTAAATTCCTTTCGGTAATCCCAGTATAAAAAAGAGAGTGGCATAATGTCCAACAGGTTTTTTTATTATGATAACAGCTAAATGGCTGTGGAAATGATATATAAGTGTGAAAGAATTATTAATAATATAAATAATTCAGAAATTCCCTAATATTGGAAGAAGAATATCAATTATTTATCTTGTAATTAATATGGAAATTTGGTATTAAATTTAAGAAGCGTTCGAGGCATAGAAAAATGTGCTGTAGAAAAATGTCACATCCTGACTGCATGAAAGAACAACTACAACCTTTTGACTGTTGAGGTAAAGGGAAAAGCTGTTGGTAAATTTGGCCATGTTATTATATGATAATTTTAAAAATAAGACAAAATTGAACAAAAGAAATCAGGATTTAAATCGCGCCGGAATATAGCGGATATCGGCTACTTGCCCGGACGTGAGTTGAAATTATATTTATACATATATATATCAGAAAGGAAAGGGAAAATTATGAAGAAGACTACTACAAAATTACTGGCGCTTGCATTGGCAGCGGTTATGCCGCTTACATTGGCGGGATGTTCAGGAAGCCAGGGTACATCAGAGACAAAGGCAGAAGCACAAAAGGGCGGGGAGGCCGAAGCTCCGAAGAAAGCAAAAGGCGAGTGGCCGGCAGAGACAATCACACTTGTCTGCCCATTCTCAGCAGGCGGCGGTACCGATATCGGAGCGCGTAATATGGCGACGGCTCTCGGCAAGGAGCTGGGCGTAAATGTGGTTGTAGAGAACCAGACAGGTTCCGGCGGCTGGATTGCCTGGACCGATTTAATTACCGGCGACTATGACGACGGATATACGGTAGGACTTATTAATCATAACTATGCCATGGGAGAACTGGATCCGGACAACCCACGCCAGTACAATCTGGACGACGTGCAGCTTCTGGCTAACCAGGCAATCGACTACAATGTAATGGCGATCCGCAGCAATGACACACGTTTTACCGACTTGGACAGCTTTATCGAGTATGCAAAAGCAAATCCGGTTCTTGTTTCTGCCCAGGCGACCGGTATTACCGACGGCGATGCAACTACGGCAGAGTGGTTTAATAAGACCTTCGGAACTCAGATTACGGTAGTACCGGTAGACGGCGCTTCCGACAGCCGCGGTATGTTCCTGGCAGGTGATACGGACGTATTCTTTGCTTCCATTTCCGATGTACAGAGCGCATATCAGTCCGGTGAGATGAAAATTGCCTGTGTCTTCTCCGAAGAACGCAGTGATTTTATGCCGGACGTACCTACTGTAAAAGAGGCAACAGGCGAGGATTTCGTGGCATTCGCAGCACGCGGTTACTTCTATCCGACGAATGTGTCACCTGAGATTGCAGCTAAAATGACAGAGGCCATGTTAAAGGTGATGGAGGATCAGGAGTATGTCGACAATATGGCGGCACTGGGACTGAAGCTTGACAACACCTCCGGTGAAGCATTCAAAGAACTGCTTGAGAGTCAGGTAGATACCCGTAAGGAGATCTGGGGCTCTGCTGAATAATAGTGAATTAACTCTGCCTGCCGTCCCCCTCGTATGTGAGCGGGGCGGCAGGCAGCAACACTAAATGACCTGACAAAAGAAAGGGAGTCTGTCGATATGAGTAAGAAATTTCACAGAGATGTGTGGGTGGGCCTGGTTCTGCTGTTGTTTTGCGCCGCCGTGCTTGTTAATGCGGTGCAGATTTCGGGGCAGGCCGCTTATCTGCCGGTTGCACTGACCGTCCTCATGGCTGTCTGCGCAGTTTTCATTATATTAAAAGGGCTTCGCCTGACAAAAGAACAGATGGGGGAGTACAGTTATCCGCTGACTGTTAAAAATAGTAAATATGCATTCCTGTTTATGTTTTTTATCTTTATCTATTATCTTGGATTTCGATATATTACATATTGGATTGCAACCCCGATATTTATGCTTTTTACACAAAAGTATCTGAAACTGAAGTCATTCAAGATTAACCTGCTGATTACCGTGCTTTATACAATCCTCGCGTTTATCGTGTTTGTAGTTATTCTGCACCTTCCTATCTATAAAATAGGTATTTTGGGCCGGTTTTTCCGCTATCTGTAAGAGGAGGGAGATTAAATGTTAGAATATTTATCGATCGCGCTGACCTCATTCATGTCAATTGAAGTCATAATCGCATTAATTGTCGGCGTTGTAGGCGGTATGGTTATCGGAATTATCCCGGGTCTCGGGCCGTCCGTTGGTATTGCCCTTCTGCTCCCGATCTCCTTTTCCATGAGCCCGACAGCAGCTCTGGTTATGATGACAGCCATGTACACCACAGGCGTTTACGGCGGTTCAATCACCGCTGTTCTCTGTCACACTCCTGGTACGGCAGCTTCTGCCGCCACTACAATGGATGGTTATGAGATGACCAAACAGGGGCGCGGCATGGAAGCGATTTCCGTTGTTACGGTAGCGTCCGTTGTGGGCGGAATCATTGGAGGCATATGTCTGATTCTGTTTGCTCCTGCACTCGGAAAGATCAGCCTGATGTTCTCCACACTGGAATACTTCCTGGTAGCCTGCTTCGGCGTGCTTGTAGTAGCCGGCCTTACCGGTGAAAATCAGGCGAAAGGTATTTTTGCCGCTCTGTTTGGATTGCTGATTGGCTGTATTGGAATGGACTCCATCAGCGGTGTTTCAAGGTTTACTTTTGGACAGCTCTGGCTGGAGGACGGACTTGATTCGACTCCGATTCTGATTGGCCTGTTTTCCATCTCCCAGGTACTGATTCTGGTGGAGAAGCTGATGCGCGGTACGGGTTCCACGATTGTGGAGGATCCCAGCGCCGGTCTGAAGGGAAAACGCTGGAGCAAGGGTAACGGAAAGAAGCTGGCGCCGACAATGCTTAGAAGCTCGGTTATCGGTTCCTTTGTCGGCTTTATCCCGGCGGCCGGTGCATCAATCGCAGCCTGGATCAGCTACAGTATGGCAAAACGTACCTCTAAGAATCCGGAAGAATACGGCAAAGGCTCTATCGTTGGAATTGCAGCTTCCGAGTCGGCAAATAACGCGGCCTGCGGCGGCGCCATGATTCCGCTGTTCACACTGGGTATTCCGGGCAGCCCCGTTACCGCGATTCTTTACGGCGCGCTGCTGATGCACGGCCTTCAGCCGGGCAGTGACTTATTTATCGGCTCCAAAGCTCCGACAACCTATGCCATTTTCCTGGGTTACCTGTTTGCAAATATTTTGATGGGTATCATCGGAGTATCTATGGCAAAACATATGGCCCGAATCTGTCTGGTGCCAAACTCCGTGCTGGTTCCGATTATCGTGGCTCTTGCCAGCATCGGTACATATGCCCTGAGCAACAGCATGTACGAGGTGGTAATTATGCTCGTATTCGGACTTCTCGGCTATCTGATGAAGATTTACGGCTTTGAGCCGGCGCCTCTCGTACTGGGTGTTGTACTGGCTGATATTCTGGAGTCAAACTTCAGACGGACCCTGATAATCGCGGCGACGAAGGGCGGTCTGGTACCGTACTTCTTCTCCAGGCCTATCGCTATCGTTATTGTTGTTGTAATTCTTGTTTTTGCCCTGGTACCGGTAATCCGGAAAATGCAGGCTAAGAAAGCAGCGGCGAATTAATTTCTTATAAAATCGGAAAATCTCCCCGAGGTACCGGTCCTGTACGGTCTCCTGGGGAGATTTTTGATTCATTTAAAATAATTTTACATATAATTATAAAATCCGCGCATTCTAATGATGAGGTGATGAATATGATCGATAATCATGAACTTCCAATCGGCTTCACCATGGAACTGGCGCAGCATTCAGATATACTGAACCGTTTTGCGGCCCTGTCTCATGAAGAGCAGGAGCGTTATATCGACGGTTCCAGAGAGGTGGAGAGCAGACAGGAAATGAAGAATTACGTGGAAAATATGTTCCGCGGGTAACAGGCCGGATGCGCTGAATCAATGCTTGGCCGTTTACCGTTAACTATCAGTTTCTGCCATTTTTTTGAGGGAATTTCCGCTGAACCGGTAGGTTGTCCAATCTTCCATCGGCTCCGCACCCAGGGAAAGGTAGAAATCAATGCTTGGCCGGTTCCAGTCCAGGCAGCTCCATTCCAGACGGCCGCAGCCCCGTTCCACGGCTGTGGCCGCCAGTTTTTTCAGAATTGCTTTTCCATAGCCTTTTCCCCGATGTTCCGGGAGAATAAAGAGATCCTCGAGATAGATTCCGGCTCTTCCGAGGAAGGTAGAGAAGTTATGGAAGAAAAGGGCGAAACCGACGGGAATGCCGTTCTCCACGACAAACAGCACTTCGGCCTTTCCCTTGTCAAAAATCCATTCTTCCAGCAGTTCCTCGGTCGCAATGACGTTGCCGGCCATTTTTTCATATTCGGCCAGCGATTTGATAAAGGCCAGAATCAGTCCCGTATCCTTTCTCTGCGCGAAACGAAAGGACGGTTGCAAGTTATTCATTATCGGTACCTCCGTAAATAAAATTTAATCCTGCTTATGGTTTGTGACTTAGTCACAGAACAGCGGCATTTTTATATTTATAATACAATCATCGTAGTAATAAGTCCACAATAAGCTAACATAACGGTTTAATATTTAAGTGAAAGGAAATGATGAATTATGGCAAACGTAAAAGAACTCACAAAACAGAATTTTGATAAAGAAGTATTAAATGCAGAAGGGGGCAGTGTCCTCGTTGATTTCTGGGCTCCCTGGTGCGGTCCGTGCAGAATGCAGGGACCGGTAGTGGAAAAACTGGCGGAAGGCGGCTACAGCGTGGCGAAGGTCAACATCGATGAACAGCCTGAACTTGCGGAGCAGTACCGGGTAATGTCCATACCGACGCTGATTGTCTTTAAAAACGGCAAGGTAGAGGACCAGATGGTTGGCGTACAGTCCTATCAGACTCTGGAAAAGGCATTGCAGAAGTAGGATACGGGAATTGCAGAAAGCGGAATGTGTGTAATAGAATGAAGAAAGAGACAGGAGAATACTGCGGCGGCAGTTCCTGTCTCTTTTCTTTCTGCCGCCTTTTCCCCTGTCCGGTCTTTTGGTGAAAACTACCCTTCAGTTGAGATAATCTCGTAAAGCATTTTCTTATCCAGGATATTGATTGTACCTCTGGAAATTTCGATGCAACCGTCTTTGACGAGAAGCTTGAGGTTGCGGCTCACCGCCTCTCTGGCGCTTCCTATGGCTTTGGCAAGCTGTTCCTGGGTAAGAGCCAGCGTTGAGGAACGCTGGGCCACGGATTCGTCAATCAGGAAGACCGCGATCCTCTGCCGGAGATTCATAAAAAACATGCGCTCCACGGCAGAGATGACATCGGAGAAGCGCTCTGTCATCAGCCGGTAGGCAAAATTCTCAACATATATATTGTTCTTCATCAGCGACTGGAATACGGCGCTGGGAATCAGCAGCACATCGCAGTCCGTTTCCGCCTCAATTTGAACATCAAAGGTGATGGCGGAAAGGATGCAGGATGCTGACAGAATACAGATGCTGCCTTCCCTGAGTCTGAACATGGTGGTTTCTTTTCCGTCGTCGGACAGCAGGAATGTACGCAGTATGCCACGGCGGATAATCAGGGCGCCCAGACACTCATCCTCGCCTGAGTGTACGGACTGGCCCGCTTCGTAATGCAGCAAATGCAGTTTGTCGATTATCAGTCTTTTATCATCATCGGAGATGTGATTCCAGAATGACAGATTTTTTAAATATACATTAACATCGGTTGACGTCATACAAACACCTCTGAATTTAAAAAGTCAAAGACACAGGGGCCGCATGAACAGGCTCCTGTGCCTACCCGGAGAAGCGGTAATCTGCAAATCCCTGATTACTGCACAGCTCCGGTAACAATACTATTTTGTAACAGTTCAGACAGCATGTACCGTTACTCTATTTTTTCTTGTGATACAGATATCTCGGTATTCCGTCTACCATTACAGGGGAAACGTCTCCCTGGATTAATGGGCGGACATAGCTGATAAACTCTTCGGTCACATAAGTGCCGTTCTTGTTAATCCATTCTCTGGGAACGGTTTTTTCGACATTGGAAACCTTGTGTACATTACGCAGCTCCGTTGTACACTGATACGGATCATCGGAAATCCGCTTCAGGATAACCATCTCCCCGGTATCGCCCTCGTCAGCGGCCTTGACGGCGGCGCCTCCGACCTGGAAGGCTTCCAGGATATCGATTCTGGATGCCAGATGGGAAGCGGCCCTCTGGAGGGAGCTTAGCTCGATACTTCGTGTTTTGCAGCCGATTTCCTGGGAAAGACGGCGCGCCAGATAGTTGGCGGTTCCCGTCAGCTGCTTGTGGCCGAAAGCATCTACGAAATCCACTCCGTCGGTTAATTCGCAGACATACCGACCGTCTTCCAGACGGATCCCCTCGGAAACAGCGGCAATTACAAACGGTTTCTTCTCGAGCAGTTTCTTTACGCGTGAGAGGAAATCCTCGATGTCAAAGGCAACCTCAGGCAGATAGATAAGGTCCGGGCCTTCACAGTCCTCCCCGGCCGACAGAGCGGCCGCACCGGTCAGCCAACCCGCATTACGTCCCATAATCTCAACAATGGTAACAAGACCTTTGCTGTAAACGAGAGCGCTGCTGTCCTGGATGATTTCCTTGGTGGATGTGCCGATATATTTGGCGGCGCTGCCGTATCCCGGCGTGTGATCGGTGAGGGCGAGATCATTATCAATCGTTTTCGGGACTCCTACGAACTTAGTCGGATATCCTTTGATAATCGCATAGTCGGAAAGCTTTTTGATTGTATCCATAGAATCATTGCCGCCTATGTAAATAAAACACTCTATATTAAGTTTATCAAGAATTTCGAATATTTTTTCGTAGGACTCGATGCTTTCATGAATCTCCGGCAGTTTATAGCGGCAGGAGCCGAGATAGGCGGCCGGGGTCCTCTTTAACAGTTCTACGTCCAAATCGGTCTCAATATGCTCCGACAAATCAATATATTGTTCATTTAACAAGCCTTCAATGCCGTGCAGCATCCCATATACTTTTGGCGCCCCTCTGTCGATGGCAGTCCGGTATACACCGGCAAGACTGGAGTTAATGGCTGCGGTTGGTCCGCCTGACTGGCCGACAATTACATTACCTTTCATATGTTACCCCTCCAAACTTTCATGATAAAATTATTATATCAGTTTTATCATGGTACAACAAGAAAAAGTGACGGAATATTGCTTTTAGAGTCAAACTTCATTATAATAAAATAATACAAAAGTATTGACACGGAGAAGAAGATGCTATATTCTATAGAATATAGAAGGTCTTCCCGCGGATGGGAGAAATAATGCTGATTAACGAATTACCAACAGTGGGGAAAATGCCTTTGAGTGAAAAGGTATACAGAATACTTGTTCAGTCGATTGTGGATGGTGAACTTCCTCCAGGAACGAAACTTCAGGAGAAACATGTGGCCAAACAGATGGAGGTAAGCGCCACTCCGGTCAGAGAGGCTTTCAAGAAGCTGGCGGGAGATGGTTTTATTGAGATTGTACCTTATTGCGGGGCAATTGTGAAGGAACTCGACGAGGAGGAGATAAGGGAGGCCTATCAATGCAGGATAGCGCTCGAGAAGATGGCTCTTGAAGAGGCCATCGATCGTTTTGACGACAATGCCCTGAAGCAGCTCTTCGACATTATCGAGAAGGAAAAAGAAACTGAGGGGATTATGGAAGTTTCCAGAATCAATAAAAGTTTCCATGACGTAATTTATCTTACTGCCGACAATACGATGCTTTGCAGACTGCTCGACATGCTGAATACGGTTATTGCCCGGGATATGAAATATTCTGCCAGTGATGAAAAGCGGAGGAATGAGATTTACCATGAGCATGTTGCAATAGCGCAAGCTATAAGGGATCACCGGCTTGAGCAGGCGCAGCAGGCTATGGTGACGCATATCCGAAACGGCCAGAAATACATAGAGAGCTGCCGGTCGTCCCGGAACGAAGAAACACCTAGTCCAGATACACCATAAAAAAGAAGGAAACTTCTTTTTTTTACCCATATAAATTCTATAGAATATAGAAAATAGAATAAATACAATATAAGGAGGAATCAAAATGAAGAAGATTTTAATGTCAAGAGGTGCAGACAAAGTGGTCAGCACCTGTGTCAAGGTGCAGCCGGGAGAAGAGGTTGTCATTATCACGGAAGAATCTAAAATGAGAATCGCAGAGGCCGTGGCGGCAGCCGTATACCGGGTAGGGGCGCATCCTATTCTCACAATTATGGAACCAAGAGAACAGGACAGCCAGGAACCTCCAAGAACCATAGCGGCTGCCATGAAAACCAGCGACGCTTTCATTTCCATTGTCGGAAAATCCATTACCCATACGAACGCCGTCAAGGAGGCGACACAGAACGGTTCCAGAGGCGTTGTTCTGACCCAGTTCAGTGAAGATATGATGATTCACGGCGGCATTGAGTGCAATTTTGAGGAGGCAAAAGTGGTATGCAAGGCGATGGCAGCCGCTCTGGCCGGTTCCGGTGAAATTGTACTGACGACGGCAGCCGGGACAAACCTCAGATATTCGGCAGCCGGCAGAAGAGGAAATTCCCTCTACTGCATGGTTGAAAAAGGTGAATTTTCCACGATTCCCACCGTCGAGGCCAATGTGTCGCCGGTGGAGGGAACGGCTAATGGAGTGATAGTGGCGGATGCCAGCATTCCCTATATCGGAATCGGTGTTCTGGATGAACCGGTACGCCTTACTGTGGAGAACGGTTTCATAACTTCGATAGAGGGGGGAAAGCAGGCTGAAATGCTAAAAGCAGATTTGGCGGCTAAACAGGACCCAAATGTCTATAATATAGCTGAGATGGGCGTGGGGCTGAATCCTCAGTGCCGTTTTATGGGATTTATGCTGGAAGATGAAGGTGTGTATGGTTCGGCCCATATCGGAATCGGAACAAGCATCACGCTGGGGGGCGTTGTGAAGGCATCCTGCCACTATGATCTTATTATGAAAGATGCGACGATTGTGGCAGACGGAAAGACTTTGATGGAAGCGGGGAAAGCATTGGTATAATTTTCAGAAGGAGAAGGCAGGGAGGTAATAACTATGACAATTGAATTAAATGTATATCATACAATAGCAATAGCGATCGTTATTCTGATTGCCGGCGAGGCAATCCGCAACCGGGTTATGGTTCTTCAAAAATACTGTATACCGGTACCTGTAGTCGGCGGCCTGTTATGTACGGTTATAATCCTTATCGGGCATGAAACGGGAGCTTTCGAGATAAAATTTGATATGGCTTTCAAAGACTTCTTCATGCTGCTGTTTTATTCCGGAATTGGTTTTACAGCAAGCTGGAAGCTGCTGAAGAAGGGAGGGCCGCAAGTAATTATATTCCTGATTATTTCCTCTGTCGTGGTTGTATTCCAGAACCTGCTTGGAGTGGGGCTATCAAAGCTGATGGGGATTGATCCGCTCATAGGCCTTGCCACAGGCTCGATTCCCATGACAGGAGGCCACGGAACGTCGGCAGCATTCGCTCCCGTTTTAGAAGAGGCAGGACTTGCAAATGCCAACACAATTTCGCTGGCCGCCGCTACATTCGGCCTGGTTGCAGGCAGCCTGATCGGCGGGCCGACCGGACGTTTCCTGATCGAGCATTACCATTTAAAGAGTTCCGATGCGGCGGCTGTCTCCGTGAAGCTGGACGATAAAGAGCTGGGAAAAGCGTCGGGCGGCTCCAGTGAGCGGGCATTGACCGTAGGGGCATACCAGCTTCTGATTGCTGTTTCACTTGGATGTCTTGTCTCGGATTTACTGGCAAAAACAGGGCTGTCTTTTCCTGCATCGGTTGGGGGGATGACGGCTGCCGCCATTATAAGAAACATTGCAGACAATACGGACCGCCTGAAGCTGAGACTTCCGGAGATTTCCATTATAAGCAATATCTCGCTCCTAATCTTCCTGGCGCTTTCCATGATGACACTGAAGCTGTGGCAGCTTGCGGATCTGGCAGTCCCCATGCTTTTGCTCCTTCTGGCCCAGACCTTGCTGATGTTTGTCTGCGCGGTGTTTATTACATTTAAATTCATGGGTAAGACGTATGATGCTGCTATGATTGCAGTCGGCCACTGCGGTTTCGGGCTTGGTGCAGTTCCGACGGCAATGGCAAATATGCAGTCTGTGGAGGCAAAATACGGTCAATCCCCGGATGCGTTCTTTATTGTGCCGCTTGTAGGCAGCCTGTTTATCAATCTGGTTAATACTTTTGTTATTACGGGGTTTGTGAACTTTTTGAAATAAGATTTGATTGAGAATGGAGGACGCGTCCGGAACGGGCCATGTCCGGTGTGGTGAGGGGGATGGCTGAGTCTTCCGTCCCCGGTTGAAGGTGGTCGTGAGGGGGAATCCGGCCGGAATGAATTGCTGCGGGCCCTGGCGCAGCCACTACGTGTTTCCGGCAGGCTGATATCAAATCTTCCGCACTTTTTTGAAGGCGCATCGAAGGCATATCGTATGTTTCGTACATGGAAGCAAAGCGTGGCCGCGACAAGGTCCGCCCCCGCACTTAA
>NZ_KE992961.1:11752-18085 GCF_000466485.1 [Clostridium] symbiosum ATCC 14940
TACCGGCGGCGTCCTCACCTGCTTAATTAAATCCGAATTGCAGAACTGATCCGGTTGTGGTATACTCTATTACAGTTATTACCTGAGAAAACAGTATCGGGACAGATACATAGCTAATGAGGAGAAGAACTATGAAAAAAACAGCGCTTGTGATCATGGCAGCCGGAATAGGAAGTCGTTTCGGGGGCGGAATTAAACAGCTTGAGCCGGTAGGACCGGGCGGTGAAATTATTATGGATTATTCCATCCATGATGCGCTTGAAGCAGGATTTGACAGGATCGTGTTCGTAATCCGCCATGATTTGGAAAAGGATTTCAGGGAAGTGATAGGAGACAGAATCGAGAAGATTGCACCGGTTTCCTATGCATTTCAGGAACTGGATGATATACCTTCCGGATTAACGGTACCGCAGGACAGGAAAAAACCGTGGGGGACAGGGCAGGCGGTGCTTAGTGTCCGTGACATCGTAAACGAGCCGTTCCTGGTTATCAATGCCGATGACTATTACGGCAAGGAAGTATTTCAAAAGATCCATGATTATATGACTGGCGATATGGATGAGAATGCACCGGTTTATGACATATGCATGGGAGGATTCATACTGGCGAATACGCTGAGTGACAACGGGGGCGTTACCAGAGGCGTGTGTGAAGTAGGGGAAGACGAGATTCTCAGGGCGGTAAGGGAAACCTATAATATTATCAAAACGGCTGAAGGCCTGACGGCTTCCGATAAAGAGGGAAATCCTGTTACTGTAAGGGAAGACCAGCACGTATCGATGAATATGTGGGGATTGACGCCGGCGTTTATCAAAGAGCTGGAGCGTGGTTTCCCGGAATTTTTAAGCGGTCTTAAGGAAGGGGATTTGAAATCAGAATATCTGCTTCCGACGATTATTGATCAGATGATTAAGGACGGGCGCGCCAGAGTCAAGGTGCTTGAGACGAGAGACCACTGGTTCGGCGTAACATATAAAGAAGATAAAGAAGGCGTGGCGGAGTCTATCCGCGCTTTAATCAGCCAGGGAGTTTATCCGGAAAAGCTTTTTCAATAAATTTCCGGATTGGGGACAGTAAATCAAGAAACTTTGGAGAAATCCTGCATATGATACCATATAACTTCATGCCAGAAGGAGGAATGGGAATCAGATGCAGGATTTTTCGTATGAAAGATTAAGAACGCAGGAAGCAGCATTAGAGCCCTACATACTGTATCGCAAGGATCAGGCTGTCCAGGCGGAGCGAAATGTAAGAATCCGGGATTTTGAGTACTTTAAGAGTATGTATCCCGACAGAGTTAAAGCTTTGCAATTAGTTGTGGAAGAAGTCTGCGATGAGATGGAATACGAAGGAAGCCCGATTTATGACGAGTATCCGGACCGCATTTTAATGGAGCAGATGATCCAAAAGATCGCACAGAGAGCGGAGGTTTCCGATGAGAAACCGGAACAGGCCGAGATGACAACGGAAGAAGTGGAGCCTGAAGAAATCCAGGAAACGCTTCCGAGAGTTTCCTATGGTCCTGTGCGCAATGAGTACGGAGGAGGGGAAGGATACCGGACATGGGAGATGGATGAGACTACCCAGATTCAAGAGGCAGGTCCGAGGCGCCCATGGGGTCCGCCGCCACCGCCTAATCCATGGGGCCCGCCGCCACCGCCTAATCCGTGGGGCCCGCCGCCACCGCCTCCCAGGCCATGGGGGCCGCCACCACCTCCACCTACTCCATGCTGCCCACCACCTCGTCCATGGGGTCCGCCGCCCCGGCCCAGGAATAATTTTATGAATGATATCCTGGGAATCCTTTTATTCAATGAACTGCAGGGCAGGCGCTGCCGTTCCGGAAGATGCAGATAAAATACCGGCGGCAAATAAGATAGAAAAACCAGCTGATTATTCAGAAATACGGGAAAGCAGGAAGACTTATTGGGTTTTCCTGCTTTTTTGGATTATTTCATGATACATTTGGACAGAGTATTTTAAGAAGCAGACGCTTTATTACTTAAGAAGCTTCACTGTTCCATAACAGTTCAGACAGCGTAAACGGTCTTACAGTTCAGCCTCCGGCCAAGCTGCGACAAAATGATGCACAGAAACGGTAAAAAACGACGTTTCGCGCCGCATAACTCGGGATTTTCGCAAAAAAGGCAAAAACACCTCGCGGGACACATCATGGCTGAACTGTTACTAAACGGTTACGCTATTTCATCTATTTCTGGAATTTGGCAGGGGAATATGATATACTATGAGAACTTAATAAACTTGAAACCTGTATCGGGAAACATTTTAATATAGAAGGAACACACAATATGAGAAAAACGATAAAAAAAGCAGTTATTTTACTGGTAATATTCATAGCGGCTCTGGCCGTCTATTTCATATGGTCATCCGGAAAAGATGACGAGGGCGCAGTGTATACATCGATCGAGGATGCCAATCTGCCGGTCGTTTATATGGAGCTGTTTGGCAGGAAAATGAACTGTCTCTACGGTTTTGTCGAGGACAGGCCTACAAGTGCAGGCCGCGGAGATCTGACTGTGCTGCCGGAGGATCGCAGACTGCCTGTAAGCTTTGAAGACGTAGACTCAAAAGTGAAAGGAATCCAGTACGAAATAAGAAGCCTGGACGGCGAACGCCTTGTGGAAAGGACGGTACTGGAGGAATGGACGCAGGAGGGAACACAGGTAAAGGCAGTGCTTCCGATTCAGAACCTTCTGTCGGCGGGGAAAGAATATATGATGACTCTGGCAATCTCGACAGAGGAGCATCCTGCCGTATACTATTACACCCGCATCATGTGGTCGGAAAACCACCACATGGAGGATATGCTGAACCTGGCCATGGAATTTTCAGATAAGACCTTCAGCTATGATACTGCGCGGGATTTGACCACTTATCTGGAGACAGATCCCAACGCGGATAACAGTTCACTGGGGAAAGTGACTCTTAAAAACAGCTTTACGCAGCTGACCTGGCGCGGTCTTGAAATGAAGAGAGAGAGCGAGGTGTCTGTCCATCTGAGAGAAATGCAGGGAGTAATGGGCATTATCGAGCTTGATTACGTAACCAGCACAACGGATGAGGACGGCAGCAGGGAGTTTTACGATGTGACGGAGAGCTTCACGATGAAGTGGAACACTCAGAGAATTTATATGATGAATTATGACAGGCGCGTAAACCAGATTTTCTCAGGAGAAAGCAATCTTTATTCGGACAAGCGGATTATGCTCGGAATATCCGACTCGGAGGAACTGCAGACTATGAGCGATCCGTCGGAGAAATACCATGCGTTCGTGGCTAACCGCGCCCTCTGGTGCTATGATGCAGATAAAGGAAGCAGTACGAAGGTCTTTGCATTCCGCAAGAGTGAAGATGATTTGCGCACTAATTTCAATTCACACGGCGTCAAGATCCTTTCGGTAAGTGAGGAGGGCAATATCGATTTCCTTGTATATGGATATATGAACAGGGGAAATCATGAGGGAACGACGGGCGTTGCGCTTTACCGGTATGAGAATGGGGATAATACACTCACAGAGCGGCTTTATCTGCCTTCCGGCGAAGATTACTGGAGCCTGCGCCAGGATATCGGACGGCTGAGCTACCTGAGCAGCAATCAGACCCTTTATCTTCTGATGGATCATGCAGTTTATGGGGTGGAGCTGTCCGGAAAAGAATATATGGTTGTGGCCGACGGGCTGACGGAAGAAAATTTTGCTGTCAGTGCGGATGGTTCCCGAATCGCATGGCAGGATGGAAGTGATATTTACAGCTCTGAAAAACTGAATGTCATGGATTTGAAAACAGGTAAAAAGGATGAAATCCGTTTCCAGGATCAGACGGTGATAAGACTTGTGGGATTTGTGGGAAGCGATCTCGTCTACGGTCTGGCGAATCCCGGTGAAAAGCTGATGACAGACGGCCGCATTACCGGTTTGCCTCTCTACGCCCTTGAGATTGTGGGCAGCACGATGGAGACGGAGACGCGCTATGAGAGACAGGGACTTTATCTGACCGATGTGCAGATACGGGACAGCCGCGTGCATATGACAAGAATGCGTAAAGCGGGAGGCGACTATGAGATGGTGGATGAAGACACCCTGGTCTGTAATGAAGAAGTGATTGCGGATCCGTTGGCAGGAATCGGATATCTTGCAGATTCGGTCAAAGGGCGTTTGTATTTTGTCCAACTGAATTCGCAGGCGGCAAAATCACGTACCATCCGGGTCCATGTGCCTAAAAAGGCGGTTGCCGAGGAAAATAATGTGATATCCCTGACGGCCAACCATCCGATCAGCATCAGACGTTATTATGCATACAGCGGCGGGAGGATGAACGGATCCTATGTGGATTTTGCTCAGGCGGTGAAAGCGGCTTATGATGATATGGGCCTTGTCACCGACCAGAATGGATACGTATTCTGGGTTCGGGCAAACCGAAGTGACGTGAAGACCATCAAAGATATCCAGAATGAAGTGGCTGTGGTCGAGCGTTATCTGGATGAACTGGCACAGGGGAATGAAATCTCCACGGATGGAACCAGGCTTGTTGATGCGAGAGGCTGTACTCTGAATCAGATTCTGTATTTTGTATACCGCGGCCGTCCGGTGGTGGCATATCTGGGTAACGGCGGCTATGGTTTGATATATGGCTATGATCAGTATAATATATCATGTCTCTGGTTCCCGGGGACGGAATATGCGTATTTTGACAAGATGGGCTTAAATGATGCGGCGGCATTTTTTACGGATAACGGCGGAAATGATTTCATCGGTTTCCTGCCCGCAGAGTAAAAAAAACGACGAAACCTTTACAAATCCTGACGATATGGTATAATCAGTAGAAAGCGGTTGTTAGAATTTAAGAATTCTGTAACAATATACATTGTTTTTTAATATATATTTTGAGGTGCGAGGATGGAACAATATATTATGAAAGGCGGCAATCCGCTGGTAGGAGAAGTCATTATCAGCGGCGCTAAGAATGCTGCCTTGGGGATCTTGGCTGCATCAATCATGACTGACGAGGATGTCTTAATTGAGAATCTTCCGGATGTAAGAGATATCAATGTACTTTTAGAAGCAATAGAGGAAATCGGCGCCGATGTAGACAGGCTTGATCGTCATACGGTCCGTATCAATGCAAGAAACATTAAAGAAGTCAGCGTTGATGACGAATATATACGCAAGATTCGCGCGTCTTATTATTTCATCGGAGCTTTGCTCGGCAAATATAAGAGTGCCGAAGTACCGCTTCCAGGCGGATGTAATATCGGCAGCAGGCCGATTGATCAGCACCTTAAGGGATTTCGTGCCCTTGGAGCCAAAATTGAAGTGGAGAAGGGCGCTGTTGTAGCCCATGCCATTGATCTGGTGGGCAGCCATATCTACCTGGATGTGGTTTCAGTAGGAGCGACTATCAATATTATGATGGCGGCTACTCTGGCCGAGGGGGAGACAATTATCGAGAACCCGGCAAAGGAACCCCACGTGGTTGACGTTGCAAACTTCCTGAACAGTATGGGGGCAAATATCAAGGGCGCCGGAACGGATGTAATCCGTATCAAGGGAGTCCATAAATTACATGGAACAGAATATTCGATTATTCCGGATCAGATTGAGGCCGGAACGTTTATGTGCGCCGCAGCAATCACCCGCGGTGACATTATGGTACAAAACGTTATCCCGAAGCATCTTGAGGCAATCAGTGCAAAGCTGATTGAGCTGGGCTGCGAGGTTATGGAGTTTGACGAGGCAGTTCGTGTTGTGGGCAGGCCCAAACAAAGGCATACGGACATCAAGACTCTGCCGTATCCGGGGTTCCCTACGGATATGCAGCCTCAGATGACTGTTACACTGGCCCTGGCAGAGGGAACCAGCATTGTGACCGAGAGCATTTTTGAGAATCGTTTTAAATACGTGGACGAGCTTACCAGGATGGGCGGCAGTGTCAAAGTGGAAGGATTTTCCGCAATTATCAGCGGAGTCAGGAAACTGACGGGCGCTCAGGTCAACGCACCTGATTTGAGGGCGGGAGCCGCTCTTGTGATAGCCGGACTGGCGGCCGACGGATATACGATAGTAGATGAGATCGGGTATATCCAGAGGGGATATGAGAATTTCGAGAAAAAACTTAAAGGTCTGGGCGCAATGATTGAGAAAGTGGATTCTGAAAAGGAAGCCCAGAAGTTTAAATTAAAGGTAGGTTGACAGGCTGATAGCCTGATACGGTATTCGGGACAGAGTATTGAATTTCGGTGTGGGACCGGAATTTGATGCTCTGTCCCGAATTTTTAGTACTTGGAGATTTAACTGAGGTTGGGAGGACGCGTCC
>NZ_KE992962.1 GCF_000466485.1 [Clostridium] symbiosum ATCC 14940
CCGGTTTCTGCGGCATCAGGATTCCGCTCTGGTTCCCGCTTCCTCCCGTGTTGTTGGTATTTCCGCTGTTGCCATTTCCATTGTTGCCATTGCCGTTCCCGTTATTCCCATCGCCGTTGCCATTCCCGTTTCCTCCGCTGTTTCCACCGGATTCTCCTTCTTCCCAGCCATAGTGGTTGCCATTCCCACCGTTTCCGTTGTTGCCGTTATTTCCGTTATCATTTTTCTTATCTGGAAGTGTGTCGTATGTTACCTCTGTGGACAGGTGGATTCAAGTCCTTACCCGGCTCTTTTTTCGATTTGTATAAGGCGCTTCATCTATGGAACAGATATTTGTTCCATTGTGATATCGACTTCCTCACAAGCTGAAAAAATATATGAAGTAGCTGACAGAAGAATGGATGACAGGTTTGCGGCTTGACAGACGAAGCCCGAGCTGTGAAATTTATCAACGGTCTGTAACAGCAGAAAAACACACCAACCAGATCCATCATGGAGCGGCCGATGTGTTTGTCTTGCTGGGATTTTTCCGGTGTGTTTCCACCCCCCTTAACCCCCGGGTGTGCGCCATTGTAACATAGCGTCGGAGTGACTGTCAATTTCAATTCTCTTGCGTTTTTTCTTACTGAAAACTTACTTGCCATGATTTTCAAAAGGTTGAACATGTCTTACATGGGTGGCACGGAGGCATCCAGTTTTTCCAATATTCCGTATTCTGCCCCCAGTGCTTCTAAACCACCGCTGAAAATCAGAAAACTGCCGGGTGAAAAAGCCCAGATTTGTTTTGCTGGATGCCCTCCTGTGACGCACCGTGACGGCCTGTGTGCCGGTTTTAAAACCCAGTTCGGAAAGATGTACCATGAAGCAAATATTCTGGCCCGTTGAGCCAATGTGGAGCAGAGGCATTTCTCCCCAAATTAACCAATATGACTAGGGTCGAAAAGTGTGCAGGTTAAAGAGGTTATGCTGGATAACGCATAACCTCTGGGGACATCGCCCGGCAAAGCCGGGCAGATATTATCTTATAAATCAATGTTTAGCTATACGAAAAACATAGATAAATTCAATTGGTGCTGTCAATTCATTCCAATCATCAACATCTTCTAGTTCAAAACATATTCCCTTTTCTTGTTCTAATTCTTTCCTGTAAAACCTTTTTGGACTCCAATTTGATCTAAACAATTGTCTTCAGCAATCCAAAATCTTGCATTTTCTACTTCTATCACTGAATCATTTTCTCTAAATCGTTCCTTAAAATCAGAGCCAATAATGTTCAATAGCTGTTCTCTAGTGATATCTAATTTTATGTTGCCAATCCCAACACCAGGAACAATTGAGCCATCGTCTATTTTCATCACTGCACCTGCCTTACATTAATAAAACCCTTTAAGCTTGTTCCCTCATAGAAATCAATAATTTGTCCTGTTTCTTTATTTATAATTGCCTGTTTGCCATCAGCCTTATAGCCATTGGTCTCACCCGTAAACTAGATCTCTCGGCAGGTTCCGCAGGTCTTTAGTCTTACCTTACTATTCTCGTGAAGAAAAATGGAATCAGACTTTATTCTCTTTACTGTCATAATAAACGCACCCTATCCAATAATATTTTATTTTAGACAGAGTGCGTTTATCTCATGCTTTTGGAACTGATTGTGGGCTTTCGTATACCCAGCATCAAAATTTTTTCTTAAGAACTAAAACCTTGATGGAAGCTCTGATTTACTTCGCCTTCGGCTGGTGGTTGAGTGGTCTCTAAAAGGATTAAGGGTAGGAAATCCTAAGGTATAACCATAATTAAACGGTTGAAGGCTTTCTGTCACCCTGATGGGAAGACCTCGCCCTTGAGCTTTCTACAGTTTGTTCGCCACTGTAATATGAAATGCAATCTTCAACATCACAGCCATCTATAGAAATTATAGTAATCAATTCCCAAATCTTTTTAAGGCTCTTCCCGTTAAAAACTTTCGTTTCCAGAAGCTGTCTAACTGAATCAAAATCATAAGCTTCTGATCCATCAGCTGTTAAACCGAACCAGTATACTTCCTTTTTTTCTTCGGAAATCAATTTTCCCAGCCAACAAGACGTATAAACTTCGCTTGCATCAACACAAAAATTAATTTCTATACAAGCATTATCATTAATATTAAAATGCATAATTTTTTCAAAATCAGACGTGCTTATTTTACTCATATATACCTCCCCAATCTTGTCTTTTTTCAGATTTGTTTATGCTCTTAATTAAATGGGGGAGTACCATCTGGATAGTTTTGGGGATTTCCAAAGTCAGGATTTCCATCTGGCGTCCACGTAATATCATGATCATGAGGGTTAGTATGATATTTCGGATTGCCATGGTCGCTATAATGCCGTATTGCCTTTGTGACGCGCCGTGACCGCCCGTGTTGCCCTTTTCCGGCCGAACTCGAAAAGATGTACCATGAACCAGATATATCGGCTCGTTGACCCGATGTGAAACAACTACATTTTTCCGAAAATTGAGAAAAATAGTAGGGTTGAAATGTGTGCAGGTTAAAGAGGTTATGCTGGAAAACGC